>NZ_JBFODN010000108.1:0-3090 GCF_040908345.1 Aeromonas sp. R3-1 | reverse complement strand
GCGGCCGGGTGCCGCTCGCTGTTTTTGTGCTTTGGGGGGCGTCAGCTACTACTGGTAGCGGCCGACCGCGATGGGGGACTCCTGCTCAATCTGGCCAAGGCGATCGGCCCACTGGGCGAGCCAAGCTTCCCGCTCTTCTTGCGAGACCCGCACCGGGGCATAACAGATATGGGGGCGCAGCACATCGAAGCCGACAAATTGCAGGATCCCGCGCTGGATGGGGCGCAGCACCCCGTCGATATCGCCGTTGAAGCCGTCGGGCAGATAAGTCTCGGCAGGGCCGCCGGTGGTGAGGCTCAGCAGGGCCCGCTTGCCGCGAAATTTGCCGCTCTCGTAGATATGGCCCTGACCATAGACCCGCCCCATGGCAAAGACCCGATCCACCCACCCCTTGAGAATGGCGGGCAGGCCAAACCACCAGAGCGGAAACTGGAAGATCAGCAGGTCGGCCGCCTCCAGCTTTTGCATCTCCTGCTCCAGATGCGGGGCGAAGCTACCTTGCTCGGTGGCAGCCAGCTCTTCGAGTTGCAGCTTGAGAAAATCGGGATCGCTGGCGGCGGTGAAGTTGCGCCGATCCGAGACGGGATCAAAGCCCATGGCATAGAGATCGCTGGTCATCACTGTGTGGCCCGCCTGCTCCAGCGCCCTGATGGCGTGGCAGAAGAGGGCACCGTTGAAGCTTTTGGGTTCGGGATGGGCATAGACGATAAGCACCTTCATAACAGACTCCGTGGCAAATGATGCGAGGGTGACAGGCTTGGTTGCTGAAAAAGTTGCTGAAACAGTTGCCGGGTTAACGCTGTGTCACAGCATAGAAGCCTGCCGCGCTGATTGCAGCAGGCGCCACGCTCTTGCGTGACGCCTGCTGGCGCAGCTTATGCCTGACAGGCGGCGAGCCGGACGGCTTCGCGGCGCTCACTGACATGGGTCAGCCCGTAGGCCAGTAGCACGATAAGGGCGCCGATCCAGGGGGTGTGCATCAGGCCGAGGTGTTCCACCACCAAGCCACCGACGACGGAACCGAGCGCAATGCCGACGTTGAAGGCGGCGATATTGAGGCCCGATGCTACATCCACCGCCTTGGGGGTGTGCAGTTCGGCCTGCTTCACCACCAGCACCTGCAGACCCGGCACGTTGCCGAAGGCAAAGGCGCCCCACACCAGTACGGTGAGCACGGCCAGCACCGGGTGCGGCGCGGTGAAGGTGAGGGTCAGCAGCACCAGCGCCAGACCGGCAAACAGCAGCTTGAGGGCGGGCAGAGGGCCCATCTTGTCGGCCAGCTTGCCACCCCAGATATTGCCGATGGCGACCGATACCCCGTACACCAGCAGGATCAGGCTCACCGCACCGGCGCTAAAGCCGCTTACCTGCTGCAGGATGGGGGCGAGGAAGGTAAAGGCCGTGAAGGCGCCGCCATAACCAAGGGCGGTTTTGGCATAGACCAGCAGCAGCGGCTTCTTGGTCAGTACCGAGAGTTGCTCGCGGATGGTGGAGGCTGCCCCCTTGGGCAGGTTGCTCGGGATCAGCAGCAGGCTACCCACCATGGCGACGAGGCCGAGCAGGCTCACTACCAGAAAGGTTTCACGCCAGCCAAAGACCTGACCAATCCAGGTGCCGAGCGGTACGCCGGTCACCAGCGCCACGGTGAGGCCGCTGAACATGATGGCGATGGCGCTCGCCGCCTTCTCTTTGGCCACAAGACCCGTGGCGATGGTGCTGCCCACCGAGAAGAAGACCCCGTGCGCCAATCCGGTGAGGATGCGGGCCACGATCAGGCTCTCGTAACCGGGGGCCTGCCAGGCCAGCAGGTTGCCGGCGGTAAAGAGTGCCATCAGCCCTACCAGCAACCACTTGCGCGGCACCTTGCCGGTGAGCGCCGTGAGCACGGGGGCACCGATGGCTACGCCAAGGGCATAGAGGCTGACCAGAAGGCCCGCCGAGGGGAGCGAGACATTGAGCTGCTGGGCGATGGTGGGGATGAGCCCCACGATCACAAATTCGGTGGTGCCGATCGCAAAGGCACTCAGGGTAAGGGCAAATAACGCCAGTGGCATAACAACTCCTTGGTTTGGGACTCCCGACGGGAGAATGGCGCCAGTATGCCGATGGGTTTTGTTGGCAAAAATGACGGTCACAGCAAATTACTTTTGCCAAATCAGCAGCAATGGCGATGAGTCTAAGGGGAATGGGAGAGACAAGAGTGGCCGCAAAGAGGGGGAAGAGAGATGAGAGCGAAATGACTGGAGATCAGAGACAAAGCGTGCTGAGCGAGTAGGGTGCAAAGAGGAAACGGGGACGGGGGTAATGGAAGGCGACAGGGTTGGCTGAACCTGCTCTGTGCGTGGGGGAATGAGCAACGAGTGAGATGAAAGGGCAAAAAAAGCGGGAGGCATGATACCTCCCGATTTTGCTGAAAAAATGTGGTTGAGCGTTATTTGCTCCCTTCTCCCCTTGCGGGAGAAGGGTTGGGGATGAGGGGGAGATAGCTTGTCCCTCACCCTCTCCCGTAGGGAGAGGGGATAGCTCGTGGCTGCAATAGGCTCGTGAGGGTTGCCGATACCCGCCATCGAAGCGAGAGAGCCCATGCCTCCCTTCCCGTTTAATCCCAATCCGGCGCAAAGTCCGGGTTGGCGCAGCGCTCGCCCCGATCCAGCGTGGCGATGGCGGCCATCTCCTCGCTGCTCAAGGTGATATCGAGAGCGGCCAGATTGGCGGCCTGATTCTCCCGCTTGGTGGAGCTCGGGATCACTGTCATGTCCTGCGCCAGCAGCCAGGCCAGCGACACCTGTGCCGCTGATACTCCGTGGCGCTGGCCAATCTCCATCAGCAGCGGCTCGCTCAGCACCTTGCCATAGGCGAGCGGCATATAGGCGGTGACGGCGATACCCTGGGCTTTGCAGAACTCGACCACCTTGCGGTTTTGCAGCAGGGGATGAACCTCGATCTGCTGGTGAGCGATGGCCCCCGGCCCCAAAATTTCGATAGCCTGTTTGAGTTGGGCCACGGTGAAGTTGGAGACCCCGATCTCCCGGGTCAGGCCCCGGGCCTTGGCCTCTGCCAGCTGCTCCAGATAGACTGCCATCGGCACCT
>NZ_JBFODN010000107.1:0-15889 GCF_040908345.1 Aeromonas sp. R3-1 | reverse complement strand
ATCTTCCCGTTCCATTGATCAGCACCCAAGCACCCTGCGGGCCGGCATCATGCCGGCCCGCTGTTTTTGTGACGGCAAGCACCCTATAATGGCGCCATCCTGCACCACCCCACATCGACACACCCAAGCCTGTATGTTCGTTCTCAGACCCTATCAGACCGATGCCGTCAACGCCGTGATCAGCCACTTTCGCAAACACCCGGATCCCGCCGTGGTAGTGCTGCCCACCGGTGCCGGCAAGAGTCTGGTGATCGCCGAGCTGGCCCGCAAGGCGCGCGGCCGGGTGCTGGTGCTGGCCCACGTCAAGGAGCTGGTGGAGCAGAACCATGCCAAGTACGAGGCGTGGGGGCTCAAGGCCGATATCTTCGCTGCCGGTCTGGATCGCAAGGAGGCGAGCGCCCAGGTGGTGTTCGGCTCGGTGCAGTCGGTTGCCCGCAATCTGGATGCCTTTGACGGAGCGTTTTCGCTGCTGATCATCGATGAGTGCCATCGGGTCTCGCTCGATGATGACAGCCAGTACCATCAGGTGATCGACCACCTCAAGGCCGCCAATCCGGCCCTCAAGATCCTCGGTCTCACCGCCACTCCCTATCGGCTCGGGCTGGGCTGGATCTACCGGCGCCACTATCACGGCATGGTCAAGAGCCACGGCGAGCGGCTGTTTGGCGACTGCGTGTTCGAGCTGCCCTTGCGTTTTATGGTCAAAAACGGCTACCTGACCCCACCGCGCATGGTGGATGCTCCCATAGTCCACTACGACTTCAGCAAGCTGGTGGCGCGGGAGAACGGCCTCTTCAGCGAGGCAGATCTCAACGGCGAGCTCAAGCGCCAGCAGCGGGTCACCCCCCATATCCTGAGTCAGGTGCTGGAGTATGCTGCCGACCGGCAGGGGGTGATGATCTTTGCCGCCACCGTCGAGCACGCCCGCGAAATTCACGGCCTGCTTGGCGCCCGAGGCCAGCAGGCAGCTCTTATCACCGGCGAGACGCCGGGGCCGGAGCGCGATGCCCTCATCAGCGCCTTCAAGGCGCGGGAGCTCAAGTTTCTGGTCAACGTGGCGGTGCTCACCACCGGCTTCGATGCCCCCCATGTCGATCTTATCGTGATGCTGCGCCCCACCGAGTCGGTCTCGCTCTATCAGCAGATCGTCGGGCGGGGCCTGCGCCTCTCGCCGGGCAAGGAGGATTGTCTGGTGCTCGACTATGCGGGCAACAACTTCAACCTGTTCGCCCCCGAAGTGGGGGAGCCCCGCCCCCATGCCGGTACCGAGCCGGTACAGGTGCCCTGCCCCGCCTGCGGTTTTGCCAACACCTTCTGGGGCAAGACCGACGAGGATGGCAAGGTGATCGAGCACTACGGACGCCGCTGTCAGGGGCTGTTTGAAGATGACGAGGGCAACCGCGAGGAGTGCGACTACCGCTTTCGCGCCAAGATCTGCCCCGGCTGCGGTGCGGAGAATGACATCGCCGCCCGCCGCTGCCAGAGCTGCGATCAGCTACTGGTGGACCCTGACGACAAGCTTAAAGAGGCGCTCAATCTCAAGGATTGCATGGTGATCCGCTGCGCCGGGCTGACCCTCACAGAAGGACGCGGCAAACAGGGGGAGCGGCTGGAGGTGACCTACCACGATGAGGATGGGCTGACCCTCAGTGAATACTTCGGATTTCACTCCCCGGGCGCACGGCGCTTGTTTCAACAGCACTTTGTGCGTCATCATTGGCCCGCCCCAGGGCTGGAGCCCGAATTTGCCACCCTGGCGAGCGTGCTGGCCGCGCAAAGCCAGTTCCGTCATCCGGATTTTGTCATCGCCCGCAAATCGGGTCGCTTCTGGCAGATAAAAGAGAAAATTTTTGATTATGAGGGCCGCTATCGTACCGCCAACTCGCTGGCATGATGGCGACCGGCATAGATGGCATGAATTGCGTTATCCCGTCGATCCCGCATCGGCGGGTTGAATTATCAGGGTCGGCACCACTGCCGGGCCCTTCGTCACGTTAGAGGATGTTATGCAGCGGCTGTTGATTGGTTTTTGTGCTCTCTTTTCTTCTCTGGCGGCTAATGCCGCCCCGCTGACGCCCCCTCAGGGTGGCCAGTACGCCATCATGGTGCAGGGCAATAACGGCGTCGAGTTCGCCCGCCACGCCGATCAGATGATCGCCCCCGCCTCCACCATGAAGGTGCTCACCGCGCTGGCGGCCCGCCTCGAGCTGGGTGCCGACTTCCGCTTCGCCACCGATATTCAGGCCCAGCCCGGTGCCAAACAGGGTGACACCATCAACGGCGATATCTGGATCAACTTCGTCGGCGACCCCACCCTCTCCCGGATGGATCTGCTGGCCCTGTTCAAACAGCTCGGCGTCACCAGCATCAAGGGCAATGTCTACGTCAACACCGGCGCCTACAACGGCTACGAGCGCGGCAACGGCTGGTCGTGGGGGGATCAGACCCTCTGCTTCGCCGCTCCCGTCTCCTCGGTCATCATCGACAAGAACTGCGCCTACGGCACCATCACTGCCACCCAGATTGGCAAACCGGCGGTGGGCAATGTAGCTACCGGCGTGCCCATCGGCATCGGTGCCGACAACGTGGAGGTGATGAGCTATGGTGACATGGCGCGCCAGTTCTGTGCGCTGGAAGTGGACATGGCCAAGGGCAACTTCTACGAGCTCAAGGGCTGCATCACCCCGAATAAAGAGCCGCAGGGTCTGCGTTTCGCCATTCACGACGTGGAGGCTTGGGGCTGGGACAACATCCGCTGGGCGATGAACCGTGCCGGTATCAAGCATGATGGCCTGCTGCGGGTCACCCACAAGGCCCCTGAAGGAGCAGAGACCCTCGGCACCCACTATTCGGTCTCCCTGCCGGTGATGCTCGCCAAGATGCTGAAGAAATCGGACAACCTCTACGCCGATACCTTCCTCAAAACCGTGGGTCGTCACTACTACAACAAGCCGGGCAGCTATCGCAGCGGCACCATGGCGGTGCGCGCCATCCTGACCAAGAACGGCATCGATCTGGGCAATGCCACCCTGGCTGACGGCTCCGGTCTCTCCGCTCACAATCTCATCAGCGCCCGTCAGATGATGTCGGTGCTGAACTTCATCCAGAAAAATGATGCCGAACTTGGCCTGATCAAGCTGCTGCCAAGCTCCCAGGTGGATGGCACCCTGGCGTGGCGGCGAAGCGTCACCGCCCCCATGATGAAGAACAAGGTGCACGCCAAGACCGGCACCATCACCGGCACCTCCAATCTGGTGGGCTTTATCGACACGGCAGGCGGCCAGCGCAAGGCGTTCGTGATGTTCCAGCGTGGCCTGTCCCAAGATCCGGCCACCCATGAGCGCTACCGTGCCAGCAAGGCGCCGTGGCCCTGGACTGTGTTCGAGAAGGGGGTGCTGGAGAGCATCTATCAGCAGCAGCCGATCCAGATCGCCGATGAGAGCTGAGCCAATAGGCCCACTCGAATCAGGGTATCGATAATTTCGGCTTCAAGTCGCCACGAGGCAGGGCTATGCTGTTGCCTGCCTCATATCAACGGCCATACATAAACGGCTTAAAAAACGGAGAGAAAATATGTTTGCAGTGATTTTTGGTCGCCCGGGTTGCCCCTACTGTGTCCGTGCCGTACAGATCGCCGAGCAGCTGACCGAACAGCGCGATGACTTCAAATTCCGCTACGTGGATATCCATGCAGAAGGGATCACCAAAGAAGATCTGGCCAAGAGCGCCGGCAAGCCGGTCAACACCGTGCCGCAGATCTTCCTGGACGAGCAGCACATCGGTGGCTGCACCGATTTCGAAGCCTACGCCAAAGCGAATCTGGGTCTCTACCAGTAATGCCTGCGGGTCATCCCGAGCGGGTTGACCGCCAGAGCGTAAAAAAATCCGGCGCCATCAGGCGCCGGATTTTTTATTAGCGGAACTCGCACCATCCCTTGTCAGGAAGTCACAGACTGGGGTCAGGGAGTCACAGACTGGGCGGCAAAACGCGCAATGATGGGGTTGTGATCCGAGCTGTCGGTCGCCGGTGAACTCACCTCGACCAGATCCAGATTGCGGTAGTAGAGGTGATCCAGCGGGCGACCGAAGGCGGTGCGACGCAAGTCAGGCACCGGCACGGCCTCTTGCAGACCCAGCTCGTCCACCAATTTGCTTAACCAGAACTGACGCTTGTCACTCCAGGTGTTGAAATCACCGGCCAGAATAACCGGCCCCTGATGGCGGCGCACCAAGGCTGTCAGGTCGTTGAGCTGCTCGCGGAAGGTGGCCATCCCCAGCTCGAAATTGACCGCATGGATATTGATGACCATGACGCCGTCAGGATCGCCCTGCAGCGGATAAAGGCTCACCAGCCCGGATTTGGGGATACGCAGCAAGGGCTCGGGGGAGCGCACGCCACAGACGAACGCCTGCGGGGTCTTGGCCACCGTCATCACCCCGAACGACACGCCGCCCTGGGTGAAGGCTTGCAGCTGTTGCCACTGGAAATCACCGGCGCGCAGCCAGTCGAGCATATCGGGACGGGTGGCCGACTCTTGCAGCAGCACCAGATCCTGCCCCTTGGCGTAACTGTCCATCCCTTCACGCCAGTTCTTGCGCTGGCCCTTGTAGAGATTCCACACCGTCACCCCGAATTCACGGGGCAGCGCCGTGGTCGCCAACGCTACCAGCGGCGGACGCTGGCAGTCGAGTCCCGGCACAATCCCTTGAGCTGTGACCAGATGGTTCTGATCCGGCACCTCAAAACAGCCTACCAACCCCAGGGTCAGCAGGGAGGTGCCAAGAATGCGATAACTATTTTTCATTGGCTAACAACCGCCCGCCTTTGCTTTTTGTTGCGACCATCACAAACGTCATCCACGCCGACTAAGCTGATAGTCCCTGTTCCACCCAACCAGAAGGACCTTGTCTCATGGCGAAAGAACTTCGGTATAACGTGACGTTTTATGATCAACAAGGAAATTGTCATCAAGTGGAGCTGTCCACCGTCTATCAGATAAGACGGGACCCTCAATGCGATCTCTGCCTGTTCGACACCCTGCAATATGTGGGCTCGGAAGAGATGCTGGAACGCATGATACGGCAAAAAACCGGGCTTGAGCAGGAAATATCCATCATCAACGCCCGGCTTATTTGATCAGGCACTCACCGGAACCGGGCGGGATTTGCCCTGTTCGTCGATGGCGACATAGGTGAAGATCCCCTCGGTCACACAGTAACGCTGGGCATCGTTTTCCCGCAGTACCGGCTTGACCCACACCTCCAGCTTGAGCTTCATGGAGCTGCGGCCGATCTTCATGCAGCGGCCGTAGCAGCAGACCACATCGCCCACCTTGACCGGACTGTGAAAGGTCATGCCTTCGACGGATACGGTACAAATACGTCCTTTTGCCAGCTCCTTGGCCATAATGCCCCCACCTATATCCATCTGGGACATGATCCAGCCACCAAAGATGTCGCCATTGGGGTTGGTATCGGCTGGCATTGCCAGGGTTCTCAGCAACAACTCCCCATCGGGGTGACGTTTTGTATCTACCATCATTACCGCCTCTCTCTCATGGATGGCGGCATGATAGGGGGCGATCACCCCCTTGGCAAACCTCAATTGCCCGAGGCGGCAAGCTCGGCAAACCAGTGGGCCGGATCGGGCCAGCGATAGTTGAATCCCATCTGCTGGCAAATCAGCTGGCCGTCGATGGGCTGAAATTCACCGGCAGGCTCGATAAAGACCGGCACAGGCAACCCCTGCTGGCGCGCCGCAAAGGGGTAGAACTGCTCGCGGCGCGGATGCACCGGCGCGCTCAGGTTGAACACATCCCCGTCCTTGCCCCGCTCCAGCAGCAGCATGCAAGCCGCCACCACATCATCCAGATGGACCAGATTGACCGACTGAGCGCCGCCATCCAGAGTCTTGCCCGCCAGGAAACGACCGGGATGGCGATCCGGGCCATAAAGGCCGGAGGGGCGCACTATCATCACCGTCTCGAAACCGGCCGCCAGTACCGCCTGCTCCGCCGCCAGCATCCGCTCGCCACGGGCATGCCGCGGTTGGGGTTGTTCCCCCTCCTGCTGCCCTGCGCCCCATACCGAGGTGGCGCTGACAAACAGCACCCGCCGGGTGCCACTCGCTTTGGCAAGCTGACAGGCCTTTGCCACCGCCTGCGGATAGTCATCGGTCTTGCTGGGCGGTACGCAGATAACCAGCGATTCGCAGGGGATGGGCCACGGCGCTTGTTGATCAGCGACGGGCATCTCGGCAGAGCCCATGTTGGCTGAGATGGTCAGCGGATAGGCGTTGATCCCCTCCCCCCGCAGACGGGCCGCCTTCTCGGCGCTGCTTACCGTCACCGCCACCGACTTGCCTGCCGCCAGCAGAGCCCGCGCCAGCGGCAGCCCCAGCCATCCCGCCCCCAGAATGCCGATCGTCCCGGCGATATGTTGCTCTGTCATCGTCCCTTCTCCTGCTTGACGCTATTTGCCCCGCAGCTTACCTGCCTTGGTAGGAAAAGGAAGCCTTACCACCAGTGAAGGCCAAGAACACTACGTGTTGATAAATGTTCTTTGAAATTCGTCAGGTTGCATCTAAATAAAAATGGCGTTTTCTATGAAATTTTGGACATAAAGAAACTGTATTTTTAATGATCTTTTAACCACCGTTAACCTAGATTTATAGGTGAGAACCTTCAAAAATTAAATTTACATTTGAACGGTCATTAAATATTTATACCCATCCCTTTATTCCTTAATAACACGGCAGCAACAGAATAGATGTGGCAGACTGACCTTTCTGACTCTACCACATAAAACAACTGATTTATTCAACCTTATAAAAATCTCTTTTGATGAACTAATAACTTTGCTAAGTGTTCTTGGCTGATTGATACTCTGACTGTCTAGATGATAATTCATTTTGAATCCAAAGCTCATCAATACCAAATTTTTGCCACACTAAAGAATTTAATTTTTCAATAGCTAGATCTGCAACTTGAAATTTAACAATTAGAGATTGCAATTCTGTTATCATCTGAATACGTCCATCATAATCTCCCATCTGGATGGCATAATCGTAAAAGAAATCATGGGCCAACCAGTTCCTTTTTTGCAAAGTATCATCAAGATGAGTTAACAACGGCTCTGATAAATCCACTCGTCTTTTTATCTGCCCCAATAGGCGCCCAAATGTCTTGGAGTTTAATTCATTATAAAGCTCCAACCATTGTTCTTGTGTGAGGGCACACTCGTCCAATAGTTTGTATCCCATAGCAAAATTCACAAGTGCCTTTTCTGCACACTGTGCATTAAATGAAGCCAAACCATAAAATGCAAAGACTTCCTTTTCATCTCCAGATTCTATATCAGGAATAGGCTTTAGTTCTCTGATATCTATGCCAGCTACTTTCAAAATCACTCCCTACCACCTTAAAAGGTGTTACAAAAAATATCAAAATACAATTTCTAGTTTTTGAGATCGTGCCTAGCTTTGAAAAATAGATCAACAAGTTATTTTCCTCTTCAATGGCCACGAAGTTAACCATATTGGCTGTCAATAAAATATCCTCACTAAACAACAAGCGGGCCAGTGGCCCGCTTCGTTTTATGCCGAGTTAACCCCATCCTCATACCGGCGGATGAAAATGGCTGGCTTCGCGGGTGGCCATCTCCTCGTAGGTGGCCCACTTCTGCCACGCCACTTTTTGCGCCACCTGCATCAGCCGCTCGGCCTCCTGTGGATGGCTCTGGGCCAGCACCCGATAACGGGTCTCCTCCTGCCGGTATTCAGCGAGGGGAATGGAGGGGCGCAGGCTGTCAAGGCTGAAGGGGTTCTGCCCCGCACTGCGCAGTACAGGGTTGTAGCGCATCAGCGGCCAGTGACCGGAGGCCACGGCCCGTTTTTGCTGGGTCAGGCCAAACTCCATATCGATACCGTGAGCGATGCAGTGGCTGTAGGCGATGATCAGCGACGGGCCCGGATAGGCTTCGGCCTCACGCAAGGCCTGCAGCGCCTGCTGCGGGTTGGCACCAAAGGCGATGCGGGCAACATAGACGTTGCCGTAGGAGATGGCCTGCAACGCCACATCCTTCTTGGCCAGTGTCTTGCCCCCCGCCGCGAACTTGGCGACGGCGCCGAGCGGGGTCGATTTCGACATCTGGCCGCCAGTGTTGGAATAGACCTCGGTATCCATCACCAGCACGTTCACATCGCGGCCGGAGGCGAGCACATGATCGAGCCCCGATGAGCCGATGTCATAGGCCCAGCCATCGCCGCCGATGATCCAGACCGAGCGGCGCACCAGTTGATCAATCAAGGAGAGCAGCTCGCGGGCCTTGCCGGATTTCACCTCCTCCAGCCGCTCGCGCACTTGCGCGACCCGGGTACGCTGGGCGCGGATCTCCGACTCCAGCCGCTGCGGGGCGCTAATCAGGGTATCGACCAGCTCGGCGCCCAGCTCCCCCTTCATCGCTTCAAGGGCCGCCACCGCCTGACCGTGATGCTGATCGGCGGTGAGGCGGAAGCCAAAGCCAAACTCGGCGTTGTCCTCAAACAGGGAGTTCGACCAGGCCGGCCCCTTCCCTTCGCCGTTCTTGGCCCACGGCGTAGTCGGCAGGTTGCCGCCGTAGATGGAGGAGCAACCGGTGGCGTTGGCTACCAGCATGCGATCGCCAAACAGCTGGGTCAGCAGCTTGAGATAGGGGGTCTCGCCACAACCGGCGCAAGCGCCGGAGAACTCGAACAGGGGTTCGAGGAACTGGGCACCGCGCACCGTGGAGAAGTCCACCCGCTCGCGGGCAGGCCAGGGCAGGCTCTCGAACCAGCGCAGCGCCTGCTTCTGGCCAGCCAGATGGGGGGCCTTGTCCATCATGGCGATGGCGCGCTCACCTTCATGGCTCTCATCTGCACCGACCCGCACCGGACAGGCCTGCACGCACTGGCCGCAGCCGGTGCAATCTTCCGGATAGAGCTGCAAGGTGTAGCGGCTGTCGGGGAAGCCCTTGGCGGTGACGGGCACCGACTGCGCTGCCTCGGGGGCGGTCGCCAGCCAGTCCTGATGGTAGAACTTGGCCCGCAGCGCCGCGTGGGGGCAGACAAAGACGCAGTTGCCGCACTGGATGCAGATATCGGAGTGCCAGATCGGGATTTCGCGGGCGATATCCCGCTTCTCGAAGCGGCTGGTGGCAGTGGGGTAAGTGCCATCCACCGGCAGCATGGAGACAGGGATCAGATCGCCACGCCCCGCCAGCATCTCGCCAGTGACTCGCTGGACAAACTCGCTGCCGCCGGGAGCCAATGGCAGCGGATAGTCGCTGATCTGCTCCTCACCGGCCGGGATGGCCACCTGATGGAGATGAGCCAGAGTGTCATCCACCGCCGCGAAGTTGCGCTCGACCACTTCGGGCCCCTTGCGGGCATAGCTCTTCTCGATGCTCTCCTTGATCAGCGCAATCGCTTCGTCCCGCGGCAAGATGCCAGCCAACGCGAAGAAGCAGGTCTGCATGATGGTGTTGATGCGATTGCCCATACCGTTGCGTTCGGCCACCCGATCCCCATCGATGCAGTAGAGGCGGATATCGAGGGCACGGATGCGGGCACGCAGCCGCTCGGGCAGCTGACCCCACACCTTGTCCGCCTCATAGGGGGCATTAAGCAGCAGGGTCGCCCCTTCGGCGGCATGCTCCAGCAGATCGACCGATTCGACAAAACCCCACTGGTGGCAACCGATAAAGCTCGCCTGCTCGATAAGCCAGGGGGCATCGATGGGCTCGGGGCCAAAGCGCAGGTGGGAGACGGTGCGCGAGCCCGACTTCTTGGAGTCGTAGACGAAGTAGCCCTGGGCGTGGAAGCCCTCCAGCTCGCCGATGATCTTGATGCTGTTCTTGTTGGCGCCCACCGTGCCGTCGGCACCGAGGCCAAAGAAGAGCGCCCGCACCCGGCTGGCGGGCTCCAGATCGCCGATGGGGTGCCAGGCCAGACTGAGGCCCGACACGTCATCGACAATCCCCACGGTAAAGCGCGGGCGCGGCGCATCGGATGCCAGCTCCTCGAACACGGCCGCGCACATGGCGGGGGTGAACTCTTTGGAAGAGAGGCCATAGCGACCGCCGCTCAGCCAGGGCAGCCGCTTGATAAGGCCGCGCTGCAAGCCATCGATCAGCGCGCTCTGCACATCCAGCAGCAGCGGCTCGCCACCCGCCCCCGGCTCCTTGGTGCGATCCAGCACGGCTATGCGCCGCACGCTCTGCGGCAGCGCATCGAGCAGCGCCTGTACCGGGAAGGGGCGATAGAGGCGCACAACCAAGACCCCGGTCTTGCGATCCTGTTGGTTGAGCCAATCCACGGTGGTGCGGGCGGTGGCCGCCCCCGAGCCCATCAGCACGATGACATCGGTGGCATCAGGCGCACCGTGGTACTCCACCAGCCGGTAGTGGCGGCCGGTCAGCTCGCCGAGGTTGTCCATGCACTGCTGCACTCGCGCCGGTACCGCTTCGTAGAAGGGGTTGACGCTCTCGCGGGACTGGAAATAGGTATCCGGGTTCTGGGCGGTGCCGCGCATCACCGGATGATCCGGGTTGAGCGCCCGGGCACGGTGGGCGCGTACCCAGTCGTTGTCGATAAGGGCGCGAATTTCATCCCGATGCAGGGCGGTGATCTTGTTCACCTCGTGGGAGGTGCGAAAACCGTCGAAGAAGTGGATAAAGGGCACCCGGCATTGCAAGGTGACGCTGTGGGCGACCAAGGCCAGGTCCTGCGCCTCCTGCACCGAGCCGGAGGCGAGCATGGCAAAGCCGGTGCTGCGCGCCGCCATCACATCCTGATGGTCGCCAAAAATCGACAGCCCCTGCGCCGCCAGCGAGCGGGCCGCCACATGGAACACCGCCGAGGTCAGTTCACCGGCGATCTTGTACATGTTGGGCAGCATCAGCATCAGCCCCTGACTGGCGGTGAAGGTGGTGGCGAGCGCCCCCGCCTGCAGGGCGCCGTGTACCGTACCGGCCGCCCCCCCTTCGCTCTGCATCTCCACTACGGTGGGAATGTTGCCCCACAGGTTGGTCTGCCCCTCCGCCGCCCAGGCATCGGCCAGTTCGGCCATGGTCGAGCTCGGGGTGATGGGGTAGATGGCACACACTTCGCTCAGCTGGTACGCCACCCGGGCCGCGGCTTCGTTGCCGTCGACCATGATCAGTTCATGTTTCATTTGGACTCCTCCGGTTGGCGCAGCTCGATGGCGTGACAGGGGCACTGGTCGTGACAGGCACCGCAGCCGGTGCAGCGCTCGGCATCCACCTGATAGCCCTTGCCCGGCCCCAGCTTGGCGATGGCCTGCTCGGGGCAACTGCCATAGCAGCCGTCGCACTCGAAGCAGTTGCCGCAGGAGTAGCAGCGCGCCGCCTCGTAGCGGGCGGCCACCTCATCCAGCCCGCCGATGATCTCGCCAAAATCATCCCGCGCCCACGCCGGTTTGACCGGCTGACTGCTGGCCGGAGCGTGGGTCTGGAACCAGAGTTGCAACTGCTTTGGCCCAACCAGCGGGTAGGAGACCATCTTTTGGTAGTGGCGACCGCGCAGCCAGGCATCCATATGGCGCGCCGCCTTCTTGCCATGGCCGGTGGCGATGGTGACGGTGCGCTCGGAGGGCACCATGTCGCCACCGGCAAACAGACCCGGCACATCCGTCATCAGGTTCTCGCCAACCTGTACGACCCCCTCCTTGTTGACCCGCACGCCGGGAATGCTCTCCAGCACCGAGAGGTCGACCTCCTGACCCAGCGCCAGAATAAGGGAGTCTGCTTCGAGGGTTTCAAACTTGCCGGTGGGTACCGGTTTGCCCTCGGCATCCAGCGCCATCACCTCCACCTCGATATTGGTGTTGTCGAGCTGGCGGATGCTGCGCAGCCAGTTGATCTTGATCCCCTCCTCCTCGGCCTCGTCGGCTTCAAAGGCGTGAGCCGGCATATGATCCCGGTCACGACGGTAGATAATCATTGCCTCTTCAACGCCCAAACGGCGGGCGGTACGGGCCGCATCCATGGCGGTATTGCCACCCCCATAAATCGCTACCCGCCGTCCCAGTTTGGGGGGCGGTAAGCCTTGTTCTTCGGCCAGACTGGCCTGCTCGAGGAAGCTCACCGCATCGAGGATCTTGCCCGCTTCCCGGGCCGGAATATCGACCCGCTTGGCCAAATGGGCGCCGATGGCCATAAAGACGGCATCAAAGCCCCCCTCATCGCGCTCACGCAGCACATCCTCCACCTTGTGGTTGAGAGTCAGCGTCACCCCGGCCGCCACGATGCGGGCCACCTCCCGATCCAGCACATCGCGGGGCAAACGATAGGCGGGAATACCGAAACGCAGCATGCCGCCAGCAAGCGGCCCCGCTTCGCGGATCTCCACCTGATGGCCGAGCCGGTTGAGGTGCCAGGCGCAGGAGAGACCGGAGGGACCAGCGCCTATGACCAGCACCTTCTTGCCGCTGGCGGGCGAGGGGGGCGCAGGCAGCCAACCTTTGGCCAGCGCTTCGTCGCCGAGGAAGCGTTCGATGGCGTGGATGGAGACGGATTCATCCACCTGCCCGCGGTTGCAGGCGCTCTCGCAGGGGTGATAACAGACCCGGCCATGAATGGCGGGCAAGGGGTTCTCTTCGATCAGGGTCTGCCAGGCCGCTTCAAAGCGACCGGCCTGCGCCAAAGAGAGCCAGGCCTGGATATCTTCTCCGGCCGGGCAGGCGTGATTGCAGGGTGGCAGGGCCGGCCGCCAGACGGGTAGCCGGGTACGCACCGGGCCTGTTCCCGTTTTCAGGGAGAGATCCGGCAATGGGGTCATGTCCAGTTGTTTGCTCATACATTGCTTTCTTCTTTTTGTGTGACAGGCCCCACCCGATGGCGCTTGATACCGTGTAGCCGAAGCGGACGGTGGCCGGATGGGGAAGAAGCGAAAGCGTTAGAAACTGGGAACTGAGTCGATAATGGCGGCTTTTTTGTACTGATTAGCGAATCAGGATCAAAAAATGTTGCACTTTATGGTTCATAGAGACCAGAACGTGACTCAAGTAACATCTTCTCCAGCTGACCGCTGGCTTTCAGTTTGGCGAGGCCCCGATTGAAGGTTTTGATCAGTTCGTCAGCGTTGGCGCGCTTGCGGCTGATCAACAGGTGACCTTCGACCTTCATCACGGGTTTTGAATGGGTTGCAAAGAGATCGACCGTGCTGGCCGGGTAGAACTGACGCAGGGAGTAGTAGCCGACATCTATGTTCTCCAGGGTCAGGTCGGCGCGGCCGGAGAGCAGCAGATCGAAACTCTGGCGCAGCCGGGTGACGAACTGCACCTGCAGCGGCACCTGCGCGATGGCTGCAAAAAAATCTGCATTGTAGGTATAGCCACTGACCGCAGCCAGCTTGCGATCTGCCAGATCCTGATAGCCACGCCATTCCAGCGGATCGGACTTGAGATAGAACCAGACGTAGGTCTCGCTCAGGATGGGATCGCTGTAGAGATGGGTTTTGCGCCGCTCGCTCGACTCATACCAGTGGACTGTGCCATCCACCACTCCCTCCTCCGACAAGCGAAAGGCCCGCTTCCAGGGCAAAAACTGGAACTTGACGCTCACCCCTTCACTCTTGAATGCCTCGCTCACCACATGAGGGATAAGCCCCTGATATTTCAGCGTCTCGGAGCAGTAGGGCGGATACTCCCCCGTGGTCAGGGTCAGCTCCTGCGCCCAGAGCCCGTGGCAAAGAAGGCTCCCCGCCAGCAACCAGCTTATTTTCATCCCGATGCCCTCTTGTTCTGTTTTCCCAACTATAGACCGCCCCCTTGAAAGGATTGCCGGATCGCCGGGGAGCCGTTATGTTCCCCTTTTTCCAGGCGATCGCGCCGCGTCACAAGGATATGAAGATGCCCAGGCTAGACAGCATTCACCTCTACCCCATCAAATCGACTGCAGGTATGCCGCTGGCTCGCGCCCGGGTGACCGAAGAGGGACTGGCAGGGGATCGCCGCTACATGGTGGTCAAACCGGACGGCACCTTTATCACCGCCCGAACCCACCCCCAACTGCAACAGATCGTGGCCACCCCCATCGAAGGGGGCTTGCAACTGCGCTATCCGGGCTTTGAACCCCTCACCCTGCAAGAGGTCGACTTCAGCCGCGCCCCGCAAGCTACCGGAGTCTGGAGCGACCGTTTCACCGCCCTGCACACCGACCCCAAAGCCGATGGGTGGCTGAGCCGGGTGGCAGGGGAACCAGTGCAGCTGCTCTGGCTGGGTGAAACCTCTGATCGCTTTCGCGAGAAGACCGGCACCCGGGTCAGCTTTGCGGACGGTTATCCGCTGCTGCTGATAAGCCAGGCCTCCCTTGAGGATCTCAATCTGCGCTCCGATGCGCTGCATCAGATGAGCCAGTTCCGCACCAATCTGGTGGCAAGCAATACCCAGCCCTTCGAGGAGGACAGCTGGGTGCGTATCCGCATCGGCGAGGTGGAATTCAAGGTGGTCAAGCCCTGCAGCCGCTGCATCATGACCACGGTGGAAGCGGGCACCGATCGTTTCAACGCCCTGAAAGAGCCGCTGGCCACCCTTACCCGCTACCGCCGTGGCGAGGATGGCGAGGTCTACTTCGGCCAGAACCTGATCGCCCTGAACGAGGGCTGGATTGATGCAGGCAGCGAGATAGAAGTGCTGGAGCGCACCAGACCAGTGGTCTATCCCGCCGCCGCGCCGAAGAAGCGGGAGCTGGTCTGCGTGGCCCGCGAACCGCTGGCGCGGGGTCTGGAGACCTTCTGGTTCGAAGCCGCCGATGGCGAGCCCCTGCCCGACTACCTGCCGGGCCAACATCTGCCCATCAGTCTCGATATCAAAAATGAACGGATCCAGCGCCGCTATACCCTGAGCTCCACACCGGATCACCCGGAGCGTTACGGCATCAGCGTCAAAAAGGTGGAGGGCGGCCGCATCTCCCACTGGCTGCACCAGCAGTTGCAGGTAGGCGACCGGCTGCTGGCCGCCAACCCCGCTGGCGAGTTTCACTTAGGGTCCGAGCGCAACCTCCTGTTGCTCTCCGCAGGCTCCGGCGTCACCCCCATGCTGGCGATAGCCCGCACCCTGGCGCTACGCGGGGAGCTGGAAGAGGTTCACTTTATGCACCTGTGCCGTAGCGAAGCGGACATTCCCGCCGCCAGCGAACTGCATGCCATGGCGCAGCAAGGGATGACCCTCACCATTATCCTGAGCCAGCCGGACAATCACTGGCAGGGGCTGCAAGGGCGACTCAATGATGAGCATCTGCAACGGATCAAAGGGCTGGCCGAAAAAGAGGTCTTTATCTGTGGCCCCCACGGCTTTATGGCCGATGCGGCGGCGAAAGTGGCAGCCCTCGGCGTTCCAGCCGCACGGATCAAACAGGAGAGTTTTGGCGGCGCCATTCTCTCGGTGGCTCGCCCCCATCAGGCGGTACAACTGCGTATCGGCGCCCAAGCCTTTACCGGCAACAATCAGGGCACTGTGCTGGATCAGGCCAACAAGCAAGGCGTAGAGCTGCCATGGAGCTGCCGCGCCGGGATCTGCGGCAGTTGCAAACAGACGCTGATCTCGGGCGAGGTAGATCACCCCGACGCCCCCGCCATCACCGCCGCCGAGCTGGCCGAGGGCAAGATCCTTGCCTGCTGCGCCGTGCCGCTCACCGACCTTGAAATCCTATGATCGGGTGATCGGGCCGCATTAATTCACGCCAATCCAGATGACCAGGGAATTGACCCCGGTCATCGTTATCCACACTGGTTCACCTGATCCGCCCTTAATTTGGGCTCTGTCCCAATTACGTGTTGAAAGGCTAATCTTGAAGTAGGCCATCACCTTGAGGTCTACCATCATGGATACCCCAGCCTTTCAACACCTTT
>NZ_JBFODN010000106.1:0-2543 GCF_040908345.1 Aeromonas sp. R3-1 | reverse complement strand
AGCGCATGAGATCCCTCCTGAAACAGGAGAGTGACGTTAGCCATGCGCCCCTCGCTTGGCAAGGGGCGCATGAGCAGAATGTGAAGCCAATAGACGTCCATAGAGCCCGCAGGCGGGATTTACCAGGGCAGCGGCTGACCGTTGAGATCCAGCAGCTGGCCCGATTGAGTCAACGATAACCCCTTGATGAGATTGAGCAGTTTCACAGCCACCTCGGCAGGCTCCTGCAATTGCTCCGCAGGCAACTCGCTCAGAAAGGGGGTGTTCATCGGGGAGTCCATCAAGCCGGGCGCCACCGCCACCACCCCCGCTTGCGGGAAACGCTGCGTCCACTCGAGGGCCAGAGTTTTCACCCCCATGTCGAGGGCCGCCTTGCTCATGCGGTAGCTGTAACGGCCCCCCTCCAGATTGGCGGTGATGGAGCCCGCCAGATCGGAGATGGCACAGAGCCACAGCGGATGGTCATTGCCCATCAACCGACTGAAACGGGCAGCCAGCGCCAGCGTTGGCCAGGCATTGGCAAGCAGGCTGTCGCACAGCCACTTGGGGTGCACCTCTTCGACCCGCCGCTCTGGCATAAAGCTGACATCGTGCAACAGGCCGATGGTGTTGATTACCACAGTGGGAAGCGGATCGGTGTCGTAGAGGGTAAACAGGGCGTCGAACGAGATGGCGTCCACCTCTTGCAGCGGGAAGAAAGCCCCCATCTCGATCCCTTTTGGATAGGTGCGCCCGGCCAGAAGGAAGGACTCCCCCCTTGCCATCAGCTCTCTTGCCAGCGCCGAGCCCAGCGCACCGCTTCCGAGGATCAAGTAGCTCATCGCCCATTCCATGGAGAGTTATCTTGCTTAGAGCGTATCAGAATAATCAACCAGCCGTGACACGACCAAAGGGTAATATGCCCCTCATCACGCTTCCCCCAGATGGCGACCAAACTCCCGCGCCAGCGCCAAGTCGAGAAAACCGTCGGCTTTCTTGTGGGTGCGCAAAAACTGGTAATAGGCGAGCAGGGTGACCAGTGCCTCCTCATCGGGCAGCCCCACCCCGGGTTGCAGCTCGCCCAGCAGTAGTTGCGCCGCTGCCAGCGCCTCCCTGTCTACCACTTCCGCCTGACGGTAGAGATAACCGCAGCCGGTTGCCAGCCACTCCAGCGAGCAGTTGGCCCCCATGGCGATCTGGTTGGCCCGCGTCAGGCCAGGCTCGGCTCCCTTTAAATATTTGCGGATCAGCGCTTCACTGAGCCCCACCTTGCGGGCAAACGCGCTCACGCTCATCTCCCCGATCAGGCTCTGCAAGCGCTCGGCAAATCCTTCCATCCAACTCTCTCCTACTCTGCGATCAGAACCAAAGTTCGAATCATGCCACTGCCCATTATTGCTTTGCCAGCCACATGAGGCCAAGATGCCCGCAGTCATCTATGTTGCACATCGTTTTCGCATCGTGTTTTTCAAGGAGTCAACCATGTCTGTATCCCGTGTCGCCCTGCATCCGCAAGGCCCCACCTTCTCTCGCCTCATCATGGGTTACTGGCGCCTGATGGAGTGGCAGCTCTCTCCGGCCGCTCTGCTCGATCTGATGAAATATCATCTGGATCTGGGGGTCACCACCATCGATCACGCCGATATCTATGGTGGTTACCAGTGCGAAGAGGCCTTTGGTCACGCCCTACGCCTCGAGCCTTCCCTGCGCAGCCGGATGGAGATCGTCACCAAGTGCGGTATCGCCCTCACCGCCAAGCCGGAGCATGCTCTTAACCACTACAACACCGGCAAGGACCATATCATCGCCAGCGCCGAGGCCTCGCTGGGCAAGCTCGGCACCGACCATCTCGACCTGCTGCTGATCCACCGCCCGGACCCCCTGATGAACGCAGATGAAGTGGCCGACGCCTTTATCACCCTGAAACAGGCGGGCAAGATCAAGCACGCCGGGGTATCCAACTTCACCGCCCGTCAGTTCGAGCTACTGCAATCGCGCCTCCCCTTCCCGCTGGTCACCAACCAGCTGGAGATCTCGCCGCTTCATCAGGAAGGGACCCTCGATGGTACCCTGGATCAGTGCCAGCAGCTTGGCATCAAGCCGATGGCCTGGTCATGTCTCGGCGGCGGCCGACTGTTCAGCGATGAGGCCTATGCCCCGCTGCGTGCCGAACTGGAGCAGATCCGTCAGGAAGTGGGCGCCCAGACTATCGAGCAGGTGGTCTACGCTTGGGTAATGATGCTGCCAAGCCAGCCGCTGCCATTGATTGGCTCCGGCAAGCGGGAGCGGATTGCCGCCGCCGTGGCCGCCGAATCCATCGAGCTTAACCGCCAGCAGTGGTTCCGCATCCGCAAGGCGGCGCTCGGTTACGACGTCCCCTGATCACAGCAAAACATTCAGAAACAAAAACGGCATGGGGGAAACCCATGCCGTTTTTTTATTGCCGAGGTACCTTAGCGGTGGCGCTGTTGCGGGCGACCACGGGGAGCATCTGTCTTCGGTTTGGCCTGGTTGACGGTGATGGTACGGCCACCGACTTCTGTGCCATGCAGACCAGCGATGGC
>NZ_JBFODN010000105.1:0-14585 GCF_040908345.1 Aeromonas sp. R3-1 | reverse complement strand
GCTTGACTCAGTAACCGCCTTTGGCCTCTTTCACCGCCAGACCCAACTGCCATACCGCCATGGCGTAGTGGGTGCTGTGGTTGTAGCGGGTGATGGCGTAGAAGTTGGGCAGGCCGTACCAGTATTGGTAGCCGGTGCCGACATCGAGGCGCAGCAGGCTCGACTCGCGGTGGTTGCCGAGGGTGCTGGTGGGCGTCAGCCCTGCGCGGCGCAGGGTGGCCACCGGGTAGCGGGTCTGGAAGCCATGCTCATAGCCGGGCAGTTGGCCCTGACCGCGCACCGCCACCGGTTGGCCTTTCTCCCAGCCGTGGGCCTTGAAGTAGTTGGCGACGCTGCCGATGGCATCCACCGGATCCCACAGGTTGGTGTGGCCGTTGCCATCAAAGTCCACCGCATAGCGCTGGAAGCTGGAGGGCATAAACTGGCCGTAGCCCATGGCGCCCGCATAGGAGCCCTTGGGTTCGGTGGGGTCCATCCCCTCATCGCGGGTCATCACCAGGAAGGCTTCCAGCTCGCTGGTGAAGAATTCGGCGCGGCGTGGGTAATCAAACGCCAGGGTGGCCAGCGCATCCAGAATGCGGGTCTTGCCCATAACCCGGCCCCAGCGGGTCTCCACCCCGATAATGCCGACGATGATCTCCGGCGGCACCCCGTAGATCTGCTCCGCCCGGTTCAGCTCGCTTGCGTATTCACGCCAGAAGTTGACGCCGTTCTGTACGTTGTCCGGGGTGATGAACTTGGCGCGATAGCGGTTCCAGGCACCGGTCGGGCCGGTGGGCTTGGCGGTAGTCGGCGCCTGGGCATCCATCAGGCGGATGATCCAGTCGTAACGCTCTGCTTGTGCCAGCACCTGATGCAGCTGGGCGTTGTCAAAACCGTGCTTCTCGACCATCTTCTGGACGAACCGGTCCACGTTGGGGCGATTGGCGAAGTCCCCCTTGCTAACCCCTTGTGTATAAACGGGTTTGCTCGATGGCGCCTGATTGATAAAGGCGCTCTTGGGCTGGGGGACGACCACGGGCTTTGGCGCGGGGGCGCTGCTGCAGCCACCGAGCAGGGGGAATAATGACAGAGTGAGAAGAGAGGCAAGGCGACGCATAGGGTTCTCAAAGAGACTGATAAAGTGTCGCAATGGTAAAACATTGTCATCCCCGTGCAAGTGTTCCGTGCGCCTTGTTTGCCGCCAATTCATCGTGCGATGGATTAGCCCTTCTGTGAGGGCTGTGCTGTTTCGCGCTGGGGGTGACGCAGGGTGTGGTAGCCGCTCCAGAGTCGGGTCAGGGTGGTGATGGCGCAGAGCAGGGCAAAGCCGTAGGCGAGCGGGGCGAAGGCGGCGGGCCACAGGCACATCAGCACAAAGAGCGCGATGGTCTCGCTCCCCTCGGTGAGGCCGCCCAGATAGTAGAGAGATTTGTGGTGGTAGACCGGATTATCGATCCCCCGTTTGCCCGCCATGATGGCAAACGCCAGAAAGCTCGAGCCGGTGCCTATAAAGGCAAACAGCAGGGTGGCGGCGGGCAGCGCATTGGCGGGGGCGGCGAGGGCAAAGCCCAGCACCACGGCGGCGTAGAAAATAAAGTCGAGGGTGATGTCGAGAAAGCCGCCGCAGTCGGTGATGCCGGTTTCCCGCGCCACGGCGCCATCGAGCCCGTCCAGCAGCCGGTTGAGCAGGATGGCCGCCAGCGCCCACGGATAGCAGCCAAAGGCCAGCAGCGGCAGCGCCAGCATGCCGATGGCAAAGCCGGTGAGGCTCACCTGATTGGCACTGATCCCGGCACGGCAGAGCGGTTTGGCAAGCTGGGTGAGGGGGCTGCGGATCACGGGGATCAGATGGCGATCAAACAAGGTGAACACTCCTCGGTTAACAGTGGCATTCGGTGAGGTTGAGTATGGTGCCCGGTGCGTCTTCCGCATCGTGGGTCACCAGAATAGCGGGGATGGCCAGCGCCTTGATCTGCGCGAACACCAGCTCGCGAAAGGCGGCCCGCAGCGGCTTGTCGAGGCGGGAGAAGGGCTCGTCCAGCAGCAGGGCGTCGGGTTCCGCCAACAGTGCCCGCAGCAGACTGACCCGCGCCCGCTGCCCCCCTGACAGCAGCTGCGGCAGCTTGTCAGCCTGATCTGCCAGTGCGACCTGCGCCAATGCGGCCAACGCCTTTTCCCGCCGTGCGTGTTTTCCCTTGATGATCGCAGGCATGCCGAACATCAGGTTCTCCGCCACCGTCAGATGGTCGAACAGCAGGTCATCCTGAAACAGCATGCCGATGCGCCGCGCTTGCGCAGGCAAGGTGTTGAGTGGCCGCTCGCCGAGCCTTATCTCCCCCTCCAGCCGGATCGGGCCATTTCCTGTCAGTGCGCCGGGTAGTACCCCGGCCAGCCCCGCCAGCAGGGAGCTTTTACCGCAGCCGCTTGGCCCCATCAGGGTCAATACCTCGCCGGGGGCCACCTGCAGAGCGGGCAGCGAGAGCAGCAGATTTTCATCAAGGTAAAGCCTAAGAGGCGTGGTGCTCAGCATATGGCTATTTCCATCATGAGAGTTCATCGTGAGCCGCCCCCCTTGAGCGCCGGATTGATCAGCGCCGGCAGCCAGAGTGCCAGCAGGTAGATAACGAGTGGCAACAGCAGTTGCAGCAGGCCGTAGAGCCCCGCCAGCCGCCGGTTGAGGCCGCTGCCGATGGCCACCGCTTCCGTGGTGATGGTGACCACTCTGCCCGCGCCAAACAGCAGGGTCGGCAGATACTGGGCCAAACTCACGGCTGCCCCGACGCTGAAGGCAAACAGTAGCGGGCGCGCCAGCAGGGGCGCTTTCACTTGCCACCAGGCTCGCCATGGCGTTGCCCCCAGCAGCAGGGCGCTCTGGGTGAGCCGCGGGTCGAACTGGCGATAGGGGCCGTGCAGGCACAAATAGACATAGGGAAAGACAAACAGCAGCTGGCTCCAGAGCACCCAGCCCCAGCCAATGCCGCTGCTTATCGAGTCATGCGCAAGCCAGTCCAGCCCGAGCCGGATGCCAAACAGCAGGCTTGCCTGCGGCAGCAACAGTGGCAGGCAGATAAGCCAGAGCGGCCAGGGGCGGCGGCTGGCTTGTGCCTCCAGACTGCACACCGCCATCACCAGTGCCAGCAAGCCGCTCACCAGCGCCAGCAGTGCGCTGGTTGCCAGCAGCGGCAGCAGGGTTGGCAGCAGATCCAGCCAGTAGTGACCACTCCACTGACTGGGCCAGAGGGCGGGAAAGGGCCAGCGGCGCGCCAGCGACCAGAGCAGCAGGGCCACCAGCACCGCCAGATTGAGGGTGATCAGGGTGAAGGCAAAGCCTGCTGCGAGCCGGTTGGCAAAGGAGTGGGACGCAGCTCGTTTGCCATCGAGCCAGCAGCCTTTGCCCATCTCTTTATGAAGCCACTCCAGTAATCTGAGCAGAGCGATGAGCAACGCCGTGATGGCGAGCAAAAGCAGGGCGCCGCTGGCGGTGGCGCCGCGCCAGAGTAGATCCGGGTCCTGATACCAGAGCCACAACCGCACCGCCAGCGGGGTGGGGGCATCGGGCCCGAGCAGCTGGGCGAGATCCACCACCGCCACTCCGTAGGCCGCCACCGCATAGATGGGCAGGCGCAGGGCAGGCCAGAGTGCTGGCAGCAGCAGGCGCCACCAGATCTGGGGGGCACTGAAACCGAGGCTCGCCCCCAGCCACTGCTGGCGTGCCAGCAGGATGGGTTGCTGCGCGGCCATCGCCATCAGCAGCAAAAAAGGGGTCTCCTTGAAAACGAGCAGTGCAATCAGCCCGAGCCCCCAAGGGTCGCGGATGGTCTGCCAATCGGGGGGGAAATCAAACCCCGTCAGAGCTGGCGAGACGAGCCGCAGCAGCCAGCCGGAGGGGGCGAGCAGAAAGGCAAAACCGATGGCAAAGGCGACGTGGGGCATGGCCAGCATGGGCGAGAGGAGGCGACGGAGCAGCCCGAAAGCCCGGCTGTCGCTGTGGGCCAACAGCAGGGCGGTCAACAGCAGGCTGCCGAGGGTTGAGGCGGCGCCAATCCACAGACTCAGCGCAGCGGAGTGCCACAGGCCTGGCTGGGCCAGAAGCAAGGCAAGATGAGAGGCGGCCATCCCCTCCGCCAGCAGTTGCCACAACCCCGCCAGCAGAGGGATGACGAAGATCGCCAGATAAATGACCGCCATCCCCGTACTCATACTGGGGTGGCGTGTCATGCGGCGCCACGGTCGGGAGCGGGAAAGCGGGTGACCAGAGGCACTCATCAGTGGCCGTAACGCTCGGCCCAGGCCGCTTCCAGTTTGAGCTGCCAGCTGGGGTGAGGCTCGGGCACCGCTTTGAAGCGCAGTGCCGGTTGCTCTTTGGCTGAGTCAGGCAGGGCATCGGCCCGCAGCACACTGGGATCACCCCAGAAAGCCGGATTGGCTTTTCGCGCCTGCGCCGCCGGACTCAGCAGGAAGTTGGCCACCACCTTGGCACCCGCACGGGCACTGGCGTTGAAGGGGATGGCGAGAAAATGGCTGTTGGTGAGCGCCCCTTTTTTCATGGCGACAGCCTCCACGCTGGGGGGCAGGGCGCCAATCTGGGCGGCGCTTTGCGCCTCCTGCGGATTGAAGCTGATGGCCATGGCCAATTCGCCATCATCGAGCAGTTGGCGGGTCTCGGCAGCGCTGGTGGGGAACAGTTTTCCCTTGCGCCAGAGTACCGGATGCAGCTCATCGAGCCAGGCCCAGAGCGGGGCGGTCACTTGGGCAAAATCGCTCTCGGTCGCCTCCCGATAGAGGGGGGCCGGGTCTGGCGTCAACTCCAGCAGGATCTGCTTGAGAAAACTGGATCCATGGAACTGGGGCGGCTTGGGATAGGTGAAGCGACCGGGATGGGCCTTGGCCCACGCCAGCAGGGCAGCAGCCGAGGTGGGCGCTCTGGCGACCTCTTCGGTGTCGACCATCAGATTAAGCTGGCCGATGCCCCAGGGGGCTTCCAGCCCTTCCACCGGCAGGGTGAAGTCCTCACTCACCGGCAGGGTGCTGTCGACCAGCGCCATGTTGGGTAGCTCGGCGGTAAAGGGAGCGCCGAGCAGCCCCTGCTCCTTGAGCGCCTTGAAGTTCTCGCCGTTGACCCAGAGCAGGTCGATGGGGCCGCCAGCTTGCTTGCCCGCCTGCTTGTTGGCCAGCAGCTGGCTGACGCTCTGGGCAATGTCATCCACCTTCACCTGCACCAGTTTGACCTGATAGTCGCGCGCCAGCTCCTGCCCGGCCCACACCAGATAGGCGTTGATCTCCGGGCTGCCACCCCAGGCGTTGAAGTAGACGGTCTGCCCCTTCGCCTCCTCAAGTGTCCGTTGCCAGTTGTCGTGAGGGGTGGCTAACAGCGGGGCGCTGGCCAGCAGTGGCAGGGCGCACAGCAGCGCATTTAGCCGCTGTTTGAGCCAAGAGTTGCGGTGCGAGTTGAGGTGTGAGCCGAGCAGTGAGAATGGCTTGAGCATAAACGTTTCCCTGATTGTCAGGCGCCACGGCGCCAGCGGTGATAACGGGCCAGCAACGCCAGCACCCGGGTGGGCTGGTGGGCCCGTTTCCATTCACCCGCCACATATTTGTTCCCCTCCATCAGGGTGGGATAGGCGTGAATGGTGCCGAGGATCTTGCCAAGACCGAGGCGGTGACGCATGGCGAGCACAAATTCGGCGATCCGTTCACCGGCGTGAGTGCCCACTATGGTGGCGCCAAGGATAGTATCCTTGCCCGGCACGGTCAGCACCTCGACAAAACCGTGGCGCTCCCCATCGGCGATGGCGCGATCCAGCTCGGCCAGCTCGAAGCGGGTCGCCTCGAAGGGAATGCCTTGCGCCCCGGCCTCCTTGCGATTGAGGCCGACCCGGGCAATCTCCGGCGTGGTGTAGGTGGCAGCCGGAATGACCCGATAGTCGGCCCGAAAGCGCTTTAACTGGCCAAACAGGGCATTGACCGCCGCATACCAGGCCTGATGGGCGGCGAAGTGGGTGAACTGGTAAGGGCCCGCTACGTCTCCCACCGCCAGTATGCTGGGGAAGTTGGTGGCGAGGAAGCCATCGACCGCTATGGTGCCGCGGGGGGCAAGCTCGACCCCCAACGCTTCGAGCCCGAAGCCGCTCACATTGGCGACCCGACCCAATGCCAGCAGCATTTGATCCCCTTCAACCACTTGTGTCTCATCGCCTCGGCGCAGTTGCAGCCGGATGGGGAGATCCCCCTCGGCTGCGGGCAGATAGTCGGCTTGCTCGGCGCACCAGCCGGTGAGTAGCTGTACACCATCGCGGCTCATCTGCCCAGCCAGGGCGTCGGCTACCTCTCTCTCTTCGCGGGGCAGCAGTTGCTCCGAGAGTTCCACCAAGGTCACGGGAATGCCGAGCAGGGCGAAGCTCTGGGCCAGCTCGCAGCCGATGGGGCCGCCGCCCAGCACCAGCAGGCGGCGCGGCGGGGTGCGCAGCTGCCAGAGGCTATCCGAGGTGAGGTAAGGCACCTGTTCCAGCCCCGGCAGCTTGGGCACCAGCGGCCGGGCGCCGGTGGCGATAACGATATGGCGGCTGGCAAGACGCTGGCCGTTAACCTCCACCTCCCAGGGGGAGACCAGCCGCGCCTCCCCTTCGATGCACTCCACTCCAAGCCCCTGATAGCGCTCGATGGAGTCGTGGGGCTCGACCTCCTTGATAACCTCCGCTACCCGCTCCATCACGGAGGCAAAATCGGCGCGGGAGTGGCTTGGGCTAAAGCCCAGCTCGTCGGCTTTACGCTGCTCTGCGGCAAAGCGGGCGCTGCGGATCAATGCCTTGGAGGGGACGCAACCGCTATTGAGGCAATCGCCCCCCATCTTGTGCTTCTCGATGAGCGCCACTTTGGCCTTCACCGCTGCCGCGATATAGCTGGTAACCAGCCCACCTGCACCGGCACCTATCACCAGTAGGTTGTAGTCATAGCGAGCGGGTTTGCGGTAAGGGGCGAGCAGGCGCCGCTGGGCGAGGTGTGTGGTTAATTTCTTGACCAGCCAGGGCATCAGGCCGAGCAGGGTCAACGCGACCATCAGGCCGGGGGAGAGGATATTGCCGGTGCTGGTTAACTGGCCAAGCTCGCTGCCCGCCAGTACATAGACGAAGGTGCCGGGCAGCATGCCAAGCTGGCTGACCCAGTAGTAGGTGCTGACTCTGATGGGGGTGAGCCCCATCAGCAGATTGACCAGAAAGAAGGGGAAGATAGGGATGAGGCGCAGGCTCAGCAGATAGAAGGCCCCCTCCTTCGCCATGCCGGACTGAAAGGTGGCCAGCTTGCCGCCAAAGCGGGTCATCACCCAGTCGCGCAGCAGAAAGCGGGCGCTGAGAAAGGCCAGGGTTGCGCCTAGGGTGCTGGCAAAGGAGACCAGCAGCAGCCCCCAGGCGACGCCGAACACAGCGCTGCCACCCAGGGTGAGCAGGCTGGCGCCGGGCAGGGAGAGGGCAGTGCTCAGCACATAGATAAGCACGAACAGCAGGCTGGCCGAGACAAAGTGGCTGTCGACCCATTGCGCCACTGCCGCCTGCTGGGCCTGCAAGGCCTCCAGAGTGAGGTAACGACCAAGATCGAGGGCAAAAAAGGCGCCGATAAGGCTCCCCATCAGCAGTGCAAGCAGCAGGCGGGTCCGGTTCATCAGGCGTCCTTGCTGTCTGGCTGGGCAGGGCGTTCCGGTTGCACCGGCAGCTGGCAGAAGCCCTGCGGCGCGATATCGAGGGCGGCGTTGAACTTGGCCGACATGTTCTGGAAGGCGATAAGGCCGGTCAGCTCCACCATGGCATCGTCATCGAACCAGAGCTTGAGGCGGGCCGCCTGTTCATCGCTGACCCCATCGAGGCCAGTCATCGCCTCGGTGTAGTCGAGCACGGCGCGCTCCCGCTCGTCGAACAGCGGGCTTTCGCGCCAGTTGGCGAGCGCCTCCACCTTCTCGCTTGAACCTGCTCTCTTTACCAGGGTCATGGCGTTGATGTCGACGCAAAAACGACACCAGTTGAGCTGGGAGACCCGCACCGTCACCAGCGAGCGCAGCACGGGGTCGATGGGGGAGCGCTTGCGGTTGATGACCCCGTAGAGGGTGGCGACGGCGGCAAAGAGGCGCGGCGAGCGGCCCCAGCACTTGCCCGGAATAAGCACCTGACCATAGTTGCGCTTTTGCAGCCAGAAAAAGGGGCGGATAAACCAGGCATATTCCCGGTCGGGTTTGACCTCAACGCGCATCAGTTACCTTCTTGTTGTTTCACACTTACGGTTTCAAATTGGGTTTGTAGGCCTGGCCGAGGCGCTCGTTCAGGCGGGTCAGGAAATCCTCGATCCGCGCCCTGTTGGTGCCCAGATCGCTTTGCCCCTGACGGGAGGCTGATCGCATATCGATGCGGGTCTCTTTGGGGCCAGCAAAGACCCGCAGCGCCACATCATCCTGAAAGCCGAACCAGCCGGTGGTAACCACCGCATCCAGACCGTCGGGGCTGGGTCGCACCTGCCAGCCCAGCTCCTGCATCAGTTCGCTGGCTTCAATCACCACTTCGGCAGGAGAAGCCCTGGTAAAGAGAGGACCGGGTTTTGCCTCAACTGCTTTCAGCGGTGCGCTATTTATTGGCAGATCCTGCGCCGTTCTGAGCTCTGCCGCCCAGCGTAGCTGGGGGGGATTGTAGGGATCTGTGCTCACATCATTGATTAGCGGCATGCGCAGCGCCTGTGCCACAAATGTCAGGGGCAGCAGTAGCGGCAAGGCGCCAAGGCCGCTGGCGTAGCGGTTGCGGCTCCAGGGCAGACGCACCAGCAAGATCAGGGAGAGAATGGCTCCGATGAGACAGATCGCAAAACCGATCCACCAGGGCCAGAGATGAAGGCGGCTGCCGAGGGCGCCAGCGAGCGGGAGTAACCAGGCCAGCAGGGGCCACAAGCAAGAGCGGGGCATAGCACGGGATCCATCGTCGAATGTGGACAATGCCGAGAAGGATAAACTTAATTGCCTGATAACGTTAGTAAATTGATGAGAGTTTGGCGTGGTTTTGGTCAGTTTTGCGAGGGAGATGCAGAGGTCGGTGAAGCCAGCCTGACGGGAGCTTCACCGAGAAAATGGTCAGTTGCGATGACTTAGTTGCGATAGAGCACTTTGATCAGATGAAAGCCGAACTTGGTGCGCACCGGTCCCAGCACCTTGAGCAGTTCGCCCTTGAATACCGCATCGTCGAAGGGCTTGACCATATCCCCTTTATTGAACTCCCCCAGATCGCCGCTGCGTTTTGAGGAGGCGCAGGTGGAGAAGCGCTTGGCCATCTGGCCGAAGTCGGCTCCCTTCTCGATCTTCTCCTTGATCTCCAGACACTGTTTTTCGGTCTTGACCAGAATGTGCTGGGCACAGGCTTTTTTCATCGGGGCGCTCCTGGGAGTGATGGCGAAGGTTGTTAACGCCAAGGGTGGTAGCAAATCGGGGCGCAAGAGTACCCCAATTTGCCACCGGCGTCAGCCATCACAGCCCGCCCTTTATCGGCCGTATTATTGGCGAGCGCGGGTGGCCAGCACGGCGCGGGGGCGCGCTTGCCAGATGATCTCCAGCCCAAGCAGGGCGTAGAGGCTCCAGATAGCCAGCGGATTGAGCCACTCACCCCCCAGTTGCAGGGTCATCAGGGCGCAACCTGCCAGCAGCAGGGTGATGCCCGGCAGCCGCCAGTGGACGGGCAGGGGGGCCAGCAGCGCCATCGCCAGCAGAATGCCGAGGCCAAACGGCAGGTTCAGGGCGGTAAAAGCCAGCGCCTGCTGACCACTCATGCCGGTCAGCAGGGCCAGCAGGGCGCTGCAACAGGCGAGAAAGGTGATGAACTCGAGACGATCGGCAATATAGTCAGCCATCTGTTCGCTACGTGCATGCATGATGTGTCTCCTTCAGTTGATGGTTCAAGTGTGAGGGAGGGACGTCTGCAAAGGCAGCGGGATAATTCGATTGCGCTGAACGAGCAATTCTTAATCACCCGCTACGGCGGGCTTTAGGGTGTGCCGGGCCTGTTAAACGGTGAGGGTGGGGTGATGCCGACAAACTCTGTCGTGGTGGGTTTCTGGTTGCAAAGAGAGGAGGAGAGGTGACAAATGGTGCCTGATGGTGGGGTGAGCCTTATTCAGGGCAGGTCAATTCGCTTCCATCGGGAAAGCGGGCGTCGTCATTGTCACCAAAATGTGTGATTTGTGGTCAACCTCTTAAAAGATATGGCGAATTTGCCAATGGTGCTGCGCTGTCGCTGGCCGATGCCTATGTTAGGATAAGGTTCGCCATTTTTCTGGCGCGCATTTTTGTGTCACGGCCATGCACTGCATGGCGTGCTGCGCCGCATTCGGGGTTGGCCCGAAAGGGCGCCGGTTTCCTTCACCACAGATTCAGGAATATTGACCTTTGACAGGATGCATTTCATCCCTGCTGGCAGGGCGTTCACTGTCTGGCTCTGCGTTTCGCCGCGGCCTGCGGGTACTGGGGGTGGGCCTGTTGCTGTCGCTGCTGGCTTCGCCCGCGTTTGCCGCCAAGCTCACCTATCAGGTCAAGGGGTTGAAAGGGGAGAACAAGGATAACGTCGAAGCCTATCTCAATGCCCTGCCAGTCTATCAGGAGCGGCAATACCGCCCGGCTCGAGCCAAAATCACCGAGAGCGTGCAAAAGGCACTGCAGGTTTATGGCTACTACCAGCCGAAAATCACCCTGAGTCGCGACAAGAAAACCCCGTCCAAAGTGGTGATTGAGGTGGACAAGGGGGAGCCGGTCATCGTCTCCCGCCTCGATATTCTGCTGGAGGGGGATGCGGGCAGCGACGAGCTTTACAGCGCCCTGCTGGACAAGTTGCCCCTCAAAGAGGGGGAGCCCCTCAACCACGCCAAATATGAATCCATCAAGGCCGATCTGGGCAGCCTCGGGCTGGCCCGCGGTTACTTTGATGCCAAGCTGAGCAAGAGTCAGGTCAAGGTGTTCCCGGACAAGGGGACGGCAGAGATCTTTATTCTGTTCGAATCGGGCCATCGCTACCGTTTTGGCGAGATCCGCTACGATGCAACCCCCGAAGCGCTTCACCTTATTCGCCCGCTTATCAACATCAAGAGCGGCGACCCCTATCTCGCCATCCGTCTGGCCGAGATGTCGCAGGATGTCTCCTCCACCAAGCTGTTCCGTCAGGTCGATATCAAGCCGGTATTGAGCGAGGCGAGCAACTATCGGGTGCCCATTGCGGTGACGCTGGATAACCGGGTCGATCACGAAATCGAGACAGGTATCGGTTACGCTACCGACGTAGGCCCGCGGATGAGTGCCACCTGGGAGAAGCCCTGGGTCAACCGCTACGGTCATCGTCTGTTTGCCACCGCCAAGGTGTCGGCGCCGGAGGCAGAGCTCAGCTTTGACTACCAGATCCCGGTGGGTAACCCGCTGCGGGACTACTACTCCATCCAGACCGGCTACCAGTACAAGGACAACAACGATACCCGCTCCGATCTCACTACCATCGGTGTGCACCGCTGGACGCGACGGCCGGAGAGCTGGGATCGGGACGTCTTTATCCGGCTGGAGAACGAGATCTATACCCAGGGCGCCGACGAGGGGAACAGCTTGCTGCTGATCCCCGGGGTCTCCTGGTCCCGACTGCGGGTGCGCGGCACCCTGGTGCCCGACTGGGGGGATCGCCAGCAGCTGACGCTGGAGTTCTCCGATCCCAGATGGGGCTCCGACATCAGCTTTATGCGGGTGTGGGGGCGCAGCAAGTGGCTGCGAACTCTTGGCGATAACCACAGATTCCTGATGCGGGCCGAGCAGGGGGCCATCATAGGTGACAGCTTCTCGTTGGTGCCGCCGTCCTTGCGCTTCTTTACCGGTGGCGATCAGACGGTGCGCGGCTTTGGTTACGAGAGCATCTCCCCCACCGGGCCGGATGGCAAGCTGACCGGTGGCCGCTACACCAGCGTGGCCAGTCTGGAATACAACTACCGCTTCAGCGAGAAGTGGCTGGGGGCCATGTTTGTGGATGGCGGCACCTCCACCACCGATTACAGCGAACCCTGGAAAATAGGTACCGGCGTCGGTGTGCGCTGGGTCACCCCCATCGGTCAGGTCAGGCTGGATCTGGCGGTCGGGGTATCGGAGGAGGACAAGCCCTTGCGGCTGCATTTCGCATTGGGGCCTGAATTATGATGTTGTCTAAACGCTTTTTTCTTTGGCCGCTGCGGCTGTATCTTGCGCGGGGGTCTGCATTGTGATCTGGCTAAAACGTATTTTTCTCTGGCTGATGGGGCTGGTGTTCCTGCTGCTCATCGGTGTCAGCCTGCTGGGCTTTACCCATCAGGGCAACAAGTGGTTGTGGCAACAGGCCAAAGGGGCGCTTCCTTCTCTTAAGGGGGAGCTGGTGGCCGGTCAGCTTGGCTATGGCTGGACCCTGGAAGGGGTCGGCTGGCAGGATGAGCTGGTGGATGTGACGGTGGATCGCGCCGTGCTCGACTGGGATCTGGGCAAGTTGCTGCAGGGCAAGCTCTGGATAAAATCCCTGGCGGTGACCCATCCGGTAGTGAAGGTAGCCGACTCCGAGCCTGCGCCGGAAGAGCCTTCCGAACCCTTTGTCTGGCGCCCGCTGCCACTCAAGATCCAGGTCGACAGCCTCAAGGTGGCTGACCTCGATCTGGCGGTACCCGGTGTTGCCGTGACGCTGGGATCCCTCGATATCGGCGCCACCCTCAACCGCAAGGGGCTGATTGTACGCGGCCCGGTGCTTGATAACCTGACGGTGACGCTGGATGACGCGGCACCCGCCAGCGCAGCCAAATCTGCCAAGCAGCCGGCCGCTAACGAGAAGCAAGCCGGTGCTGCGGTGGCGCGCAACGACAAGGCCAGCGCCGAGACAGCCAAACAGGGCAAAGGGGCGCCAGCTGCAAATACGGCAAAGGCTGCCCCCATTCTCCTGCCCGCCATTCATCTTCCTTTCCCCATCAAGCTGGAAGGGGTCAGCGCGACCCGGGTGCAATATAAGCAGGGCGAGTTGATCGAAGGGCTCGACAGGCTGCTGCTCTCGGCCACCGCTGCCGACGATCGCATCGAGGTGCGCGAGCTCTCGCTGCGCCATGCCATGGCCGATCTGGCGCTCAAGGGGCACATCCAGCTCAGTGACGACTACCCGCTGGCGGTGACCCTGGATGCCAAGGCCCGCAAGGGGCTGCTGGATGGCGAGCTGCAGGGGGAGCAGGCCACGCTGGCGCTGAGCGGTTCGGTCGGCAAGCTGGGGCTGGCGTTGTCGGCCAAGGGGCCGGTCGCCGCCAGTCTCAAGGGCTCGCTGGCCGCCCTCGACCCGGCTCTGCCTTTTGATGTGGCCCTCGACTGGAAGAGCCTCGGCTGGCCTCTTCACAAGCCTGCCAAAGATGAGCCGAGCTATCGGCTGGACAAGGGGAGCCTGACCGCCAAGGGCAAGCTCTCCGGCTACCAGTTTGCCCTCAATACCTCCGGCAAGGGGACCGATGTCCCCCCCTTCAAGCTTGCGCTGGACGGCAAGGGGGATCTGGAGCGGCTCAGCAAGATCGCCTTGCAGCTCAACGCTCTCAAGGGGGAGCTCAAACTCGATGGCAAGCTCGCCTGGAACAAGGGGATCGAGTGGCAGGGAACCACCCTGTTCAAGGGGATCAATCCGGCCGAGCTGCTGCCTGAGCTGAAAGGGACGCTGGCCGGTGAGCTGGAGAGCCGTTTCGTGATGAACGAGGCGGGTCACTGGGAGCTGAAACTGCCCAAGCTCAAGGTGGATGGCAAACTCAACCAGTACCCGCTGGCCCTCAAGGGGGAGCTTAGCGGTAATGACAAGATGGAGTGGCAGATCCCGGCGCTCTCGCTGCAAAGTGGCCCCAACCAGTTGCAGGCCAAGGGCAGCATCAGCACTGCCCAATGGAAGCTCGATGCCAACCTGCAGGCTCCCCAGCTGGGGGGTATCTATCCCGGCCTGAAAGGGGATATCAAGGGACAGGTGAAGGTCAGTGGCAATCAGCAGACGCCAAAAATCGATGCGGATCTGGCCTCCAACCGGCTCTACTATGCCGGCACCGACCTGAAGGGTATTAGCCTCAAGGGCAATGCGGTGATCGGCGCCAAACCGGCCGGTGAGCTCGCGTTGTTGGTGGCGCAGCTGAAACAGGGCGAAACCAAGCTCAGCCAGCTGGCCCTGAACCTCAGCGGCGATATCAGTCAGCATCTGTTGACACTGACCATGAAGGGTGACCCTGTTGCGGCCAACCTCAAACTGGGTGGCGGCGTGCGCGGGGATCACTGGCGCGGGGCGCTCTCCGAGTTGCGGCTGAAAACCCCGCTGCGCCGTTGGGACTTGAGCTCCCCCTGGGCGCTGGATCTCGATCTGCCGCGTCAGCGGCTGGCGATGGGGGATCTCTGCCTCGGCTCCCAGGGTGCCAGCCTCTGCGTCAAGGGGAGTCAGGTTTCCGCTGCCCAGGGGACTCTGGAGTTTGCCCTGAGCGAGTTTGATCTCAAGCGGCTGCGCCCCTGGTTGCCGGACAACTTCCGCTGGCAGGCGATGCTCTCCGCCGATGGCCGCGCCAGCTGGCGTGGCAATCAGCCGACCCTGCAT
>NZ_JBFODN010000104.1:0-54239 GCF_040908345.1 Aeromonas sp. R3-1 | reverse complement strand
GGGGCGACCCTCTGTTGTTTGCGGTGCTGTTTGCGGTTGCCGTCAGGCAGGGATTACAGTCGGCCCTGCTCCCGCAGCCCGGCGAGCCCTTGCATGCCGCCAGTGTGGATAAAGACGATTCTGCTGCCGGGGGCGATACGGCCCGCCGCCAGTTCGCGAAACAGACCCCACATCGCCTTGCCGCTGTAGATAGGCTCAAGGGGCAGATCGGTCGTGGCGCTGAAATTCTGCACCCACTGCCAGAGGTCCGGGCTGAACTTGGCATAGCCACCATCGTGGTGATCGAGCGCGATGCGCCAGCCGGGGATATTGGCAGCCGCAGGATGGAGGCGACACACCTCGTCAGCGATAAAGCCGCCACCTTTCAGTACCGCAATGGCGAGGATCTGCTCCCGATCCCGTTTGCCGGCGATCAGGCCCGCCAGAGTGCCGCCGCTGGCGCAGGGCAGTACCCAGAGATCCGGCGAGAAGAGCACTTCGCCGACCAGTTCCGCCACCCCGGGGATGGCCAGCGGGCTGCTACCCCCTTCCGGCACGATCAGGGTATCGGGGGCATCGAATTGGGCCAGCCAGCCGGGATCCTGCCGTCGCCGGTAACTCTGGCGGTCGACAAAAACGAGATCCATGCCCCAGTGCCGGGCATCCCGCAGGGTAGAGTTACTGACTGCGTCATATTCGCCCCGTATGATACCGGTAGTACGAAGACCAGATTGGCACCCCGCTGCCGCCAGCGCGTGGATATGATTGGAGTAGGCGCCGCCAAACGAGAGCAGATGCCGTTTGCCGTGCTCTTTGGCATGCAGCAGGTGGTACTTGAGCTTGCGCCACTTGTTGCCGGAGATGGCCGGATGGATCAGGTCATCCCGCTTGCACCACAGCTCGACGCCATAGCGGGTCAGCAACGGATGGTGGAGGCGTTGCAGGGGGGAAGGGAGGATGGCTTGACCCTCTGACTCGGCGGAAAGGTTGGCTTGCAATGGTGAGTCCGTCTTTTAATCTGGAGGCTAATCTGCTGTTTATGTTAATATTTCATACATTTAATCACTATTGATGGGCGGGCTTACATGAAACAACTGTTCAGACGGTCGACGCCAAGCCGCCAGGTCGGGCTCTTGCTGGCCAATGACAGGATCATGCTGGCTGCGGTGGGGAATCCCCCCGTCTTCGCGACGCGCACCATCAACGGCCCACAGGAGTGGGCAGTGGCCATGAACGAGCTGTTCAGCCGTCATGGGCTGGCCAAGTCTACGGTGCGGGTGGCCCTCGCCGCCAGCCTTTATCAACAGATCCAGATCGACAAGCCTGCCGTGCCTGACGCCGAGATGGCGGGGGCGCTCCCCTGGGCCATCAAGGATTATGTCAGCGAACCCGTGCTGCAACTGGCGATGGATTATGTGGACTTGCCCACCCCGCCTGCCGGTCGCCCTCGCATCAATGTGATTTGCTTGCCCAAGAGCCGGGTTCAACAGCTGGCCGATGCCATCAATGGCATCGCTACCCTGCAATCCATCATCAGCGACGAATTGGCGCTCACCTCTCTCTATGACGCGGATGACACGGTGCGCATGCTGCTGTGGCAGCCCAAGGGGCAGGATCTGCAACTGCTGGTCTTCCATCAGGGCGGGCTCTGCTTTTCTCGCCAGCTGCGCGGTTTTACCAGCCTGACTGGCGAACATGAACCGGACAGTATGTTGCTCGATTCGCTGGCGCTGGAGATCCAGCGCTCCCTCGACTATCTGGCGGGCCAGCTGAAGTTGCCCGAGCTGGGGCAGATGCAGTTTGCCGTCGCCTCGCCCTTTATCGGTACCCTGGTGCGCCACATGGAGCAGACCTTCGGCTTTGCCGTCTCGGCCATGGCCAACAAGGGGGTGCTGGCTGGCGTCGAATACCTCTCGGCCTATGCCGCCGCCATCGGGGAGGATGCGTGATGAAACGTCAGATAAACCTCTATGGCGCCGAGTTTCGTCCCAAACGGCAGTGGGCCAGCCTCAATCAGATGGCGCTGGTATGGGGCTTTGCGCTGCTGCTGATCCTGTTGACGGGGGTCGGTTACAGCTGGCAGCAGCAGCAGGTCAGCCGGGCGCTGGCGCAGCGCTCTGCCGAGCTGGAACTCAAACGCAGTGAGGCGCAGCGGCTCGATGCCGAGCTGGCGCGCCATCAGGCTGATCCCCGGTTGCAACAGCAACTGGTCAACAAGCAGGATGAGCTGACGGCCAAGCAGGGGCTGATGCGCCAATTGGGCAGCCTGACCCTGCAAAAATCCCAGGGCTACGCCAGCGTGATGGCGGATCTCTCCCGCATTCGCAACAGCAACCTCTCGTTGCAGCGCATCGAGATCAACGAAGGGCGGATCAACCTCTCCGGCTTTGCCGGACGCAGTCAGGATGTGCCGGCTTGGGTCAACCGCTTCAAGCAGACCCCGAGTCTGGTAGGCAAGGAGTTTGGTGAACTGACCCTCGGCCGTGACAAGGAGGGTCGCCTGACCTTCCAGTTGAGCGGCATTGCGCGGGAGAAACCCTGATGAACCTGAAAACACAATGGCAGGCATGGGGCCAGCGTATCGCCGTGTTGAGCCAGCGAGAGCGGGTGTTGATCCTGCTGACTGGTCTGGTGCTGCTGGGCGCGGCCGGACTCTACGGCTGGCTCGATGGCGCCGATACTCGCCTGCAGCAGGATCGCATGGCCCTGAGCGCCGCCGAGCGCGACCTCGAGATCATGGAGCTGGAAAACCTCGGCAAACAGGCCCGGCTCAAGCGGGATCCCAATCAGGGAGTTCGCGACCAGCTGGTGCAGGTCGAGGCGGATCTGGCCCGGATCGACGATGAGCTCAAGGCCCAGACCGTCGATCTGATCCCGGCGCACGAGATGCCGCTGGTGCTGGAGGCGCTGCTCTCCCGCTCCGCCAACCTTCACATGCTGGCCCTCAGTTCGCTGGAGCCGACCCCGCTGATGGCGGGGGAGCAGAAGGTCAATCTCTACAAGCATGGTATCCGGCTTCAGCTTGAAGGCGGCTATTTCGATGTGTATCAATATCTTAAAGCGCTGGAAGCCTTGCCGCGTCACTTCTACTGGAAGCAGTTCGACTATCAGGTCAAAGCCTATCCCGGCGCGGTGGTGGAGATGGAGATCTACACCCTGAGTACCAGCAAGGAGTTTATCCGTGGCTAGAGTGTTTGCGTTGTGCTGTTGCCTGTTCAGCTTGCTGGTACAGGCGGAGCAGGTCGAAGTATTGCAGGATCCCACCGCGCCGCTGGTGGATGTGGCGGTTGGCGCCCGTGCGACCGGCGAGAGCAGCGCCGGTTTGCCGAAGCTGCAGAGTGTGGTGCTGGGCAATGGCCCGGCACTGGCGGTACTCAATGGCAAGAGTTATCGGGTCGGACAACAGGTGGACGGCTATACGCTGGTGGCCATCAATGCCGATGCCGTGGTGCTGGAAAAGGCGGGAAAACGCCATGCGGTAACACTGTTTGCCAGCAAGATCCGGGTTTGAGTCGTGCTTGCCTCTCGAGAGGTGAATCGGCTTTATCGAGTTTAATTGCAAGTCAGGGTGCCCTAATTACATGAAAAAACACCGTCTCTGTCTGATCACCGTGGCCATGATGGCTGCAGGCTGTACCACGTATCAGCACCCCGAGCCGACCCAGGCGAAGGATGCTCTCAAACAGGCCATGAACGAACAGCAGAAACAGGCTGCCCCTCTGACCGCGTTGCCCAAATCGGTGCAAAGTGAATTGCTGCAGCTGAACCGGCCGCAGATGCCGGTCGGCATGCCGGAGAAGCGGCTGCGTATCGCGGCTCACGATGTGGAGGCGGTGGAGTTTTTCGGTTCCCTGTTCAAGGGCTCCCGCTACAGCGTGGCGGTTCACCCCGGGGTGGCCGGGCTGGTCTCCGTCGAGCTCAAGGATGTGACTCTGCCAGAGGTGCTGGCGGTGGTGGGCGACATGTACGGCTTCGACGTGCAGCGCAAGGGCAATGTCTTCCATATCTATCCGGCGGGTCTGCGTACCGAAACCATCCCGGTCAACTACCTGATGATGTCCCGTCGTGGCCTCTCCCGCACCTCGGTCAGCACCGGCGGGGTGACGGCCAATGACAGCAATAACAGCAGCGACAGCAGTTTTGACAGTGCATCGAACAACAACAGCACCAATAACTCCTCCGGCAACAACTCGAACGGCGACAGCAGCAATGGCACCCGTATCGAGACCGATACCAACAGCGACTACTGGACCGATCTGCGCGACTCCCTGCAGACCCTGATTGGCACGGGTGATGGTCGTGCGGTGATCACCAGCCCGCAGGCGGGTCTGGTCACCATTCGCGCCTACCCGAAAGAGCTCAAGGCTGTGCGTGAATTCCTGAATCAATCCGATAGTCACCTCAAGCGGCAGGTGGTGCTGGAGGCGCGGATCATTGAAGTTGCCCTCAACGAAGGGTATGAGCAAGGAGTGGACTGGAGCGGTCTCTCCGCCAGCTGGGATGGCAACAAGGGGATTACCGGTGGCGGTTCACTGGCCAATACCCAGTTACCCACCACCCCTAATCAGATCTTCACTGCACTGGGTGGCGGCGCCGGTTTCAAGGTCTCTGACGGCAACTTCAATGTAGCGGTCAACCTGCTCAAGACTCAGGGCGATGTGAATACCCTCTCCAGCCCCCGTGTCACCGCGACCAACAACCAGAAGGCGGTGATCAAGGTGGGGACGGACGAATATTTCGTCACCAATGCATCGACAACAACCGTGAGCACGACGAGCGGTGATCGAACAACTCCCAATGTAGAGTTGACCCCTTTCTTCTCAGGTATTTCTTTGGATGTAACACCACAGATCGATGAAGAGGGGAAGGTGCTGCTGCATATCCATCCCTCCGTTATCGATACTGAAGAGCAAACCAAGACCATAAAGGTGACAGACAGCGATACGCTGGTGTTGCCGTTGGCGAAAAGCTCCATTCGAGAGTCCGATACCGTGGTGCAGGCCAATAACGGTGACATTATCGTTATCGGCGGCCTGATGAAGACCGACAAGCAGGAGATCGTCAGCAAGGTGCCGCTGCTGGGGGATATTCCCTGGGTGGGTGAAGCCTTTACCAACCGCCGCGAGAGCACCAAGAAGGTGGAGCTGGTGATCATGCTCAAACCGACCGTGGTGGAGAAAGATACCTGGCAAAACGAGCTGCAACGCTCCTCCGAGCTGCTCGACAAGTGGTATCCGGCCAAGGGCTGACCCATGACACCAGATACGGTCACCCTTATCCCGAACGGCCTGTGCTGCCTTGCCAGCACAGGCTGCTTGCTCGCTGTGGCAGGCGAGGTCTCATGTACCTGACCCACTTCGGCCTGCAGGAGGCACCGTTCAGCCTCACTCCCAATACCGGCTTCTACTACGGCCTGCCGCCTCACGAAGAGGCGCTGCAGGTGCTGAACTGGGCGCTGGCGCAGGGGGAGGGCTTTATCAAGGTGACCGGCGAGGTGGGTACCGGCAAAACACTGCTCTGCCGCAAGTTGCTCAGCGAGCTGGGTTCGGAAGCGCGTCCGGTGCGGCTTGCCTGGTTGCCCAATCCCCACCTCACTCCGGCCGAACTGCGCATCGCACTGGCGCTGGAGCTGGGGTTGGCGGTACGGGATCAGAGCGAGCTGGATCTGACCGATCGCATCCATCGTCACCTGATCAGTCTGCACCAGCAGGGCAGTCGGGTGGTGGTGCTGATCGACGAGGCGCAAGCGCTGCCGGACGAGACCCTGGAGGCGATCCGCCTGTTCGGCAATCTCGAGACCGAATCGAGCAAGCTACTTCAGATCGTGCTGTTCGGCCAGCCGGAGCTGGATGCCAGACTGGCCAAGCCGCATCTGCGCCAACTGCGCCAGCGGATTGGCTTCTCCTACTGCCTGCGGCCGCTGCGTTTTGACGAGACCCGCGCCTATCTGGAGCACAGATTGCAGGTCTCCGGGTATCGCGGGGCACCGCTGTTCGCAGGTCGAGCCATGCGTCTGTTGTGGCGAGCATCGCGAGGGATCCCGAGACTTATCAATATCCTGGCGCAGAAGTGTCTGATGCTGGCCTATGGTCAGGGTGGGCGCCAGATCGATAGCCGTCTGGTCCGGCTCGCCATTCGCGATACCGATGATGCCAGCCGCTTTGCACCACGGCGCTGGTGGCCCCTGTTACTGTTGCTGGGGTGCGCCCTGGCTTATGGAGTCTGGCCATGAGTGTTATCAACCAGATGCTGAAAGATCTGGATCGGCGCCAGCAAGGATCCGAAGGTGCTGCCGTCTATATTGCCCCTGCGCGCCAGCAGGGATGGTGGATGTTGCTGCTGACCCTGATCTGCGGTCTGGCACTGGGGATCCTCGGCTGGCGAACCTGGATCTACTGGCAGCAGACCCATACCGTGACGGCTGCCAGTGAAGTGATCGCCCCCGATGCGGTGACTCCCGATGTGGTGGCAAGGGCCGCCGCGCCAGTCAGCCCGCCCGAGCCGGTCGAGGTGGCGGCCGCGCTGCCGTTGCCAAGTCAGGATGAGGTGAATGATGAGGCAGGCGAGAGTGACTCGAATAGCATAGCCGACGGTGCGCCCTTTGATGCCTCCAGCGATGTTGACGAGACGGAGCCGACCGATGAAGAGCTGCAGCCCGAGCTTTACGCCGAACTGGCGGCAGAGCAGCAGGCAGTCGCCAGCGCGCCGCGCAAACCGAGCGTATTGAAGATCGAGACGGTGGAGCTGTCGGCCAAGGAGCTGGCGGCACTGGCGGAGCGCAAGGCGACTACCGCCATGGCCAAGGGAAGCCTGCGGGATGCGCAGGACAACTACTATCAGGTGCTGGCCCACGATCCCTACAATCAGGGGGCGCGCGAGCAGCTGGCGGGGCTGCTCTACGGCGAGGGCCGTCTGACCGAGGCGCGTCAGCTGCTGGAAGAGGGGATCCGGCTCGATCCCCAACAGGCCGATTTTCGTCTGCTGTTGGCCCGCCTTGCCATCAGCGAGGGGCAACAGCAGCAGGCGCTTGGCTGGCTGTCCGGCTATCAGCCGGATCTCGCCAGCAACATGGACTATTACGCGACCTGGGCCGGGCTGACTCAGGAGCTGGGCCAGAATGCCGATGCGGCGGCGCTCTATGTGAAGCTGCTGCGTCAGCAGCCGGATCAGGGCCGCTGGTGGCTTGGTCTCGGCGTGGCCGAGGATGGTCAGGGTCACAGCCAGCGGGCGCTCGATGCCTATCGCAACGCTTTGTTGCACGGCAACCTCGGCGAGGCGTCGACCAACTGGCTGGAACAACGAATTGGCCAACTAACCCCCTGATAAACAGCAGGTTCGATTAGCAAAGCCTAATCGGATGCGGCAACGGGTGTGAAGTAACAGAGATCGGAGCAAACATGGCACAACCCAGACTGAAAATGCGCCTCGGCGACCTGCTGGTACAAGAGCAGATCATCTCTGATGATCAGCTGCAGCTTGCCCTGCAGCAGCAGCGTCAGACCGGCCGCAAGCTGGGCACCACTCTCATCGACCTCGGCTTTATCAGCGAGGTGCAGCTGTTGCAGTTTCTCGCCCGCCAGCTGGATGTGCCCTTCTTCGATCTCAACAACCTCACCATCGACGCCGCCGCGGTGCCGCTGCTGCCCGAAGTGCAGGCGCGCCGTTATCGGGCGCTGGCGGTCAACCTTACCGACGACAAGGTGACGGTGGCCATGTCGGATCCGGCGGATCTGAGCGCACTGGATGCCATCGCCGCCCTGCTCAGCCCGCGCATCATGGTGCTGGCGGTGGCGAGGGAAGGGCAGCTGCTGGAGTATTTCGACCGCCTCTATCGCCGTACCCGCGAGATTGAGAGTTTCGCCGAACAACTGCAGGAGGAGTATCAGGACTCCGGCTTCGAGCTGGGCTCCAGTAACCTAGGGGCTAACGATGAGGGGGAGGCGACGGTGGCCAAGCTGCTGCGCTCCCTGTTCGAGGATGCGGTGCAGGTGGGGGCGTCGGATATCCACATCGAACCGGACGAGAAGGTGCTGCGCATTCGCCAGCGGATCGACGGCATCCTCCACGAGAACATCCTCAACGAGGTGCGCATCGCCCAGGCGTTGGTGCTACGCCTCAAGCTGGTGGCGGGGCTCGATATCTCCGAGAAGCGCTTGCCGCAGGATGGTCGCTTCAACATGAAGGTGCGCGGCCGCGATGTGGATGTGCGGATGTCCACCATGCCGGTGCAGTATGGTGAATCAGTGGTGATGCGTCTGCTGGATCAATCCTCCGGTATCCTGTCGCTGACCGAGACCGGCATGCCGCCTGAGATCCTGACCCGTTTCCGTCGCCAGCTCAAACGGCCACACGGGATGATCCTGGTGACCGGCCCCACCGGTAGCGGCAAGACCACCACCCTCTATGGCGCGCTCTCCGAGCTCAACCAGTCCAGCAACAAGATCATCACGGTAGAAGACCCGGTGGAGTATCGTCTCTCCCGTGTCAATCAGGTGCAGGTCAACCCCAAGATCGGCCTCACCTTCTCCAACGTGCTGCGCTCCACCCTGCGTCAGGATCCTGACATCCTGCTGGTGGGGGAGATGCGGGACAACGAGACGGTAGAGATCGGTCTGCGTGGCGCAATCACAGGTCACCTGGTGCTGACCACCCTGCACACCAACGATGCGGTGACCAGTGCCTTGCGCCTTATCGACATGGGGGCGCCCGGCTATCTGGTGGCGAGCGCCCTGCGGGCGGTGGTCGCCCAGCGGCTGGTTCGGCGGGTATGTGAGCACTGCGTTGAGGAGAAGGCGCCCGACGAAGGGCAGGCCACCTGGCTCACTGTACTCTCCGGCGAGGCGCTTGGCCAATACACCTATCACAAGGGCCGGGGTTGCCAGAGCTGCAACTTTACCGGTTATTCCGGCCGGATCGGGGTCTACGAGCTGCTGGAGCTGGATCAGCCGATGATGGATGCCCTGCGCCGCAACGATGCGGAAGGGTTCGCCAAGGCGGCCCGTCAACACGAACACTATCGGCCGCTGGCCCTCACAGCCCTCGATTATGCCCGTCAGGGGATCACCTCGGTGGACGAGGTGCTGCGACTGGCCGAGGATTTGGGGTAAGCGATGGCTAACTTTGCCTACAAGGGGCGTGACAGCCAGGGCAACGCCACCAGTGGCGTGGTAGAAGCGGCCAACGAGATGGCGGCCGCCGAGCAGCTGATGCGCCGTGGCGTGATGCCCACCGAGCTCAAACCGGGCAAGGCCAAGTCCGCCGCCATCGACTGGTCACTGTTGCTGGAAGGGGGCGTCAAGCTGGACGAGCTGGTGATCTTCAGCCGCCAGATGTATGCCCTGACCCGGGCCGGGATCCCGATCCTGCGTGCCATTGCCGGGCTGGAGGAGAGCACTCACAGCAAGCCGCTCAAGCGGGCGCTGCACTCGCTGGGGGAAGATCTTGGCAACGGTCGCCCGCTCTCCAGCTCGATGCAAGCGCACCCCAAGGTATTCAGCAGCCTGTTTGTAGCCATCATCCATGTGGGTGAGAACACAGGTCAGCTGGAAGAGGCCTTCTTGCAGCTCGCCAACTATTTCGAGCTGGAGCTGGAGACCCGCAAGCGGATCAAGACCGCCATGCGCTACCCCAGCTTCGTGATGATCGCCATCGGTATCGCCATGGTGATCCTCAATATCATGGTGATCCCGGTGTTTGCCGGCATGTTCGCCAAGTTCGGGGTGGAGTTGCCGCTGGCGACCCGCATTCTGCTCGCCACCTCGCACTTTTTTGTCAACTACTGGTGGCTGCTGCTCGCCATTCTGGCGGGGATGGTGTTCGGTTGGCGCCGCTGGGTTGCCACCACCAAGGGCAAGCTGACCTGGCACCGTTGGCAGCTCAAGTTGCCGATCGTCGGCACCATCATAGAGCGCTCCCTGCTGGCCCGTTTTGCCCGCAGTTTTTCCATGATGCTCAAGGCAGGGGTGCCGCTGAACACCGCGCTGACCCTGGTGGCCGATGCGGTGGATAACGCCTATATGGCGGGGCGAGTGCGGGATATGCGCGCCGGTATCGAGCGGGGCGAGAGCCTGCTGCGCACCGCCAGCAGCAGCGGCCTGTTCACCCCGCTGGTGATGCAGATGATCGCCGTGGGTGAGGAGACAGGTCAGGTCGATGACCTGCTGCACGAAGCGGCCGAGTATTACGAGCGGGAGGTGGATTATGACCTCAAGAGTCTCACCGCTCGGATCGAGCCGATCCTGATCGGGATCGTGGCGGTGATGGTGCTGATCCTGGCGCTGGGTATCTTCACTCCGATGTGGGACATGATGCGCGCTGTTCGTGGCAAGTAATCTTGCTGGAACTTGATATCTTCACGCCTAGGTGGTGGGACATGATGCGAGCCGTAAGAGGCAAGTGATCGGTGGAGTCGAGGGCTGGATGAGCAGACAGACGCAGCAGGATGATCGCTGGCTGACCGGATATCGGCGGATCGCCGTGATCATCCTGTTGATGGTGATTGTTGCTACGTTGGTGCGTAGCTATCAGGGGCACCGGGAAGAGGCGCAGCAGCTCACCCTCACCCTGCTGGGGGAGCAATTTGCCGAGCGGGCACAGCGTTTGCACGGCATTTGGCTCGATGAGCGGCGCCCGCAGACACTGCATGTCGCTGGCAAGGGGTGGCAGTTTGATGCCCGAGGGTGGCCCCTGGGGCTGGTGCCGCTGCAATCCCCTTCGGAAAATTGCCGCCAGTTGTGGCTGGCACTGATGGGTGAGACGAAGGGGGGCATGCCTCCCCTTCAGGTTCTGGCCCGCCCCGATGGCAGTGGTTGCGAGATGGGGTGGGATGGTTATTGGCTGGTTTATCAGTTTTCTGACGGGCGGGTGATGAAAAAGCCTTGAATGAAACTAATCATATGACCCAACTACATGATTTTTTTGGGCCTGCATGAAATAATGCGGGGCATTACGGAGGGAGCATGACAATGAAACCAATGGCACCATCAATGCCGGAAAACGGGATGAGGAGACGGTCTGCCGGCTTTTCCCTCATTGAGCTGGTGATCGTTATCGTGATCCTGGGGATCCTGGCGGTGACTGCACTGCCGCGCTTTCTCGATGTGACTGACGAAGCGAAAAAGGCCAGCGTGGAAGGGGTCTCTGGCGGTTTTGCTACCGGCGTTTCACTGGTGCGGGCGCAATGGGAGGCGGAAGGTCGCGCCAAACAGGACAGCCTCAATACTGTGCTCTATGACGGTAGTCGCTTCTATCTGACCACTCCGACCGATACCCAGATCAGCAACGGCGAGCTGTCGCCCGGCTATCCGATGGATACCGTTGCCAGCGGTAATCCCGATGTGGATCCGGCTAATCTGACCGCCGAACGTTGTCTCAATATTTGGGAGGGGTTACTGCAAAACCCGCCCAAGGCTACGGCCAGCTTCAATGAAGTGCGCGGTAGCGGCAATGACCTGAAATACTATGCAACAGTGAGCAGCAATGGACTGGATTCGGTCTGCCGTTACTATTTGGTCAATAGTTTGAGTAAGGGCAGTGATGGCAAGTATCAGGATCCGCAAGGCAAGACTGATGCATTTATGAGTTTCAGTTACCGTCCGGCGTCCGGTCAGGTGACCACAAATATTAATTAACAGAGGAAAGTGAAATGAAAAAACAGGCGGGTTTTACCCTGATCGAACTGGTTATCGTGATCATCATTCTGGGTATTCTGGCGGTCACCGCTGCACCCAAGTTCCTGAATCTGCAGGATGATGCAAAAACGGCAGCGGCAAGCGGAGTACTGGCTGCAGTACAGAGCTCTTCTCAACTGGTATACAGCAAAGCTGCGTTGGAAGGGTTGGAAACTGCGTCTTCTGGTGCTGTATCGAGCTCTGATGGCACAACTATTCAAGTTGTGTATGGTTATCCCAAGGCATCTGCAGACGGTATTGAACAAGCTGTGACTATTGATGGTTCCTGGAAAGGCGTGTCAGCTTCTTCTTCCACATTCCGTTTTGCACCAAACGATGCGAAAGAAAAGTCTGATTGTGTTCTTTACACTCAAGCCACCTCTACTACACCCGCTAAAGCGGAATTGGGTAAATTCGACGCAACCAATGCATGTGTTGTAACCCCATAATCCATAATGTTAAAGCGAGGCTTGGGCCTCGCTTTCTTCTTTCCACCTATGAGAAAAACCATGCCTGCAACCAAGGGCTTTACCCTGATTGAACTGGTACTGGTGATCCTGTTACTCGGGATTCTGGCCGCCTTTGCCGTGCCCAAATGGCTGGGCAAAGGCGGCTTTGAAATTCAAACCGTGCGTGACGAGCTGCTGACCCGCCTACGGTTGGTACAGACCGTCAATATGCATGAGCCAGCCAACCGTTGTACCCAGCTGGTGGTTGCCTCTCCCCGTTTTGCCCACCGTACTTATGCGGCGTGTCCCGCCAGCGATGACCTGGATACCAGTAGTGGCTGGACTCCCCCGTTGGAGACCCGTGGTCGACTGGTTACGCCCTCTGCCGGTATCTCCATCTCCCTTGATAACAACAACCGCTTCGTGCTGCGTTTCGATCAGATGGGCAGACCGCTAGGCAGCTGCGCCACCGGTTGTACCTTGCTGGTGAGTGATGGTCGCGAAACCAGCCGTATCCAGATTGAGTCAGAGGGATATATCCATGAGATCCCTTAAGCGTGGTTTCACCCTGATTGAGCTGATCGTTGGCATAGTGCTCCTGGCGGTGGCTTTGACCGGCATTTTGGGGTTGCTTATCAATCAGGCGCCGCAGGCGGTAGACCCGGTGCAGCAGGTACGCGCCGCCCAGCTGGCCCAGCGCCTCTCCGGCGAGATCTTGCAAAAGTCGTTTGATGAACATTCGGATCATAACGGTGGTCGTTATCGTTGTGGCGAGCAGGTGGCAGGGGTGACCATCTCTTCCTGCTCCACCAGTTATGGCCCGGATGGCGAGCCCGCATCCTATGCCTATAACGATGTGGATGATTTCGATACCGCAGGTAACTGGGTGGATGCCAACACCCTGACCCAGACTGCGGCGGGAGTCAGCAGCGAGGAGTATCGCAACTATCAGGTGAAAATTGCGGTGAGCGGTTCCGATTTCAGCGATGGCACCTTCAGGAGTTGTGCCGCGCCCTGCTCTGTGGGCAAGCGTATTGATCTGCAGATCAAGCTACCGGATCAGAGCGTGCTCGACTTCTCCTTCTACCGGGGGAACTACTGATGGATCGCTCCGCTGTCGAGTGTTGCCTGTCTGCCAGAATATCAGCGCCCCTAGCCAACTCCGGCGCCAGATTACGCCTGGCGGCCAATCGAACCTACCGCAAACCTCGGGGTAACCGTGGCTTTACCCTGGTCGAGCTGGTGATGGTCATCCTGCTGCTCGGGATAATGGCGACCTTTACCAGCCAGTTTATCGGTATCGGTACTCAGATTTATGGCGATGCCAGCAGCCGTGAGCAGCTGATGAGCGATGCCCGCTTCGCCATGGAGCGGCTTAACCGCGAACTGCGCGATGCGGTGCCGGGATCGGAGCGGATCGAGACGACTGGCGGGGCATGGGTCGACTCCGGTGCCTGTCTGCGGTTTTGGCCCATCAGCACCTCCAGCCGCTATCTGGCGCTTAACCGTGCTATGTCGGGGAGCACGGCCACCCTTGAGCTGGTGATGGCGACCCCGGCTTCTGCTGCCAACCCACTGGATGTGGATGCCACCGCCGTCAAAAAAAATGATCAGCTGATCGTCTTCCCTGTGCCGGACAAAAATGCCGGTTCGCTCACGGCTGGCTGCGATTATGGCCGCTGCGTAGCCAGGGTCACGGATGTGCTGACGCCCGTATCCGGAGCGCAAACCATCCGCTATACCAGTGCCGAGAGCCTGGCTGGTCTCTCTCCGGGCAGCCGGGTCTACTTTGCCAACCAGCAGGTACGTTACTGTGTGGAAGGAAACACGCTGATCCGTGCCACTGCCCCCATTGGAGCATCCTTACCTGCACAAGGCGTATTGATGGCCGATTCCCTTCGTATTGGAACCTTCTATCGGGAAACCTCGGCGTTTAACGCCGAAGGGGAGTTTGGCATGCGCTTTGTCTTCGAGCGCAAGGGGGAGTCGGTCACCTTCAACCACAAGATAGAGGTGTTCAATGTGCCCTGATCCACAGGCTTTCGGACGGATGCGAGGCAGTGCCTTGATGATCGCCCTGTTTGTGATTGTGGTGATGGCACTGCTGGCGGCTGCCATGGGCCGTTTTCTGGTCGATAGCGGTGAGAAAAATACCGTGGAGGTGCGCAGCGTGCGGGCCCTGCTGGCCGCCCAGAGCGGGCTGGAAGTGGCGCTTTATCGGTTGTTCCCCAAGCGCACGCTTGCCCAACCGACCCCCCCAGCGGTCTGCCTGGCAAGCAGCCCACTGAGCTTTGCCAGCAATCCAGGGCTGACCAACTGTCAGGCTGTGGTTCGTTGCGCCACGGTGCCGGTGACCTACAACGGATCTGTGACCAATGGCTATCGTCTCGAGAGTGTCGGAACCTGTGGCAGCTCGGACCTTAACAGTGCCAACCCTGATTTTGCCGTGAGCCGAACCCTGATGGTCGAAGCTTATGATGGAGGAACTCCCTGATGCGCAATTTATTTCTGATCATTTGCTTATACATCATGGTTTCACCAGTTTGGGCTGCAATTGATTGCAACAGCATTTTCCCCGGACCAATTCAAAGCTATTCGAATACCGGTGAGCTTTATATGCAAAACAATGCAAAGGTCGAAAATTATAACAGTCTTGATGTGTGCTTTAAATCGGTAAAAGGATATGAGTGGGAAATGAATCCTCAGGCCTGTGGTGCTGGTAAATGTGAAATAACAAAAAAACCAAGTTTATCAAGAACACAGCCGACTTTGCTTGTAAGCTCTGATGCAAAAAATTATAAGATAGCTCCTGAAACTGTGCCTGATGTAGTACTTGGAAATACTGTCGGTTATGGAAAGTCGGCAGGGGCAGGTAGGTGGGATCTAGGTAGTGTCACTCTTAATAAAGGTTCCATGAGTGTTTCAGATACATATTCAACCTATGTTATTAAAGGTATGATTTTATATGAGAACTCAACGGTAACATTAAAAGCTGGAAAGTCATACATTATAGACGGTGACCTCTATATAAATTCTGGCTCGGTTTTTATCGCGGGTGTAGAGGCAACTACGTTATACATTAATGGTCGTTTGACTATTGAAAACGCATCAATGTTGTCTGGGTTAACCTCTCTTGATGTATATGTAAAAGAAAATATTATATTGAAAGGAGATGCCCAAGCACAAGGAAGCTATTATGTCGCAGGAGATGCGGTGTTGCAGGAGCAAGTTGTATTAACTGGGCGTCTTAGTGCAAAAAATGTTACAATGCAAAGTAGTAGTAAAGTTATATATGATGATGGTCAGCCAAAACTGCAATGCTTCAATGATAATTTTGATTCATCATCACTCAAACCAGAATGGGTGGTAAAAACCAGTAAAGGGTCATTTTCCCCCTCAATTAAAGAGGGGCGTTTGCGTTTAACTGAAAATAAGAATGACCAAGCTACCTCATTGACTTACCTTAAGTTATTTCCTGCTGCTAATAACTTGGTGACGGTAGAGTTCGATCATTCCGCTTATGGTGGCACTGGTGCAGATGGTATTGCCATGGTGTTGTCAGACGCCAAGATAACCCCTCAACCGGGGGCATTTGGTGGACCGCTGGGGTATGGCCATAAAGGCAGTGCTGCACCCGGATTCGCAGGTGGCTGGTTGGGTGTCGGCATTGACGAATTTGGTAACTTTTCTGCAGAAGGCGGTAGTAATAATCAACCTCGCCGAAATAATTCAATTGCTATTCGAGGTTCTGGCTCTGCTACAACTGGATATCGCTATCTTTATGGTTCACCGACCTTGAACCCGTCGATCCACAATGGCAATAATTACCCTAATCCCCCCCATCGCTACCGTTTGACTGTAGATTCCCGTTCGGGAAATAAAACCATGGTGTCAATAGATCGAAATACTGGTGCTGGTTATGCAGCAGTGCCTGGGATACCTACATTTGATGCTACCGCTAATGGTTTAGGTCAGTCACCTATACCAGAAAACTTTTACCTTTCGTTCACCGGCTCAACAGGTGGCTCAAACAATATACATGATATTGATAACGTAAAAATATGTGCATTGAAAGTGAATCCGGTTGGGGTTCAAGTACATCATTTCGAATTCGCTCATTCAGGGCAGGCAATCACCTGCCAGCCTGAAGAGATCACAATTAAAGCTTGTGCCAATGAGGATTGTTCACAACTAATGTCGGGTACTGTTACGGCAGCGCTCACTCCTAACCCCTTTACGAATGGTGGTTGGTCGTCAGGTAGTGGTTTAAATAACGTGAGTAATGGTGTTGTCACTATAACTGGCGGCACCACTAAGGTGATGCTAAGTAATTATTCGGCCAGTTCCATCACTATGGGCGTGTCCAGCTCGACTCCGCCACTGCGGCCGCAGAGTGATACCTTATGTCGGTCCGGTTCATTGGGGCCTGCTAAACAATATTGCACGCTCCCGTTTGCCGATGCTGCACTGCGTTTCAATGTCCCCACCTTCTATGCCGGTACCTCGGGAGTCACCTCGATCCGCGCCATCAAATCAAACGATGTGGGGGCGACCAAGGTATGCGTGCCCTTACTGACTGGTGATCAGACTCTCCAATTTACCTCGAGCAAGGTCGTCTCTGAGAGCAGCACTGCCGTGCCGACGGTCAATAGCACCACGCTCGCGCCATCAGGAAACGTTAAGGTCGCGTTTAACAGTGATGGGGTGGGTCAACTGACCGTACAGTACCCGGATGCGGGTGTGTTGCGACTGGATGCTACTTTCCAGAAGAATGATGTCACCGGCACCCTCAAGCTGACCGGTAGTGATACGGTTGCTGTGATTCCTAAAGCGATCGCACTCCAGGCACAAGGACAAAGTGGCTGCTCGGGCAGTAACGACAACACATATGCAGCATGCCCTGTCTATCGTAAAGCGGGCGAGTCCTTTACTCTGCAAGCGCGAGCCCTGAATGAGCAGGATCAGCTAACCCCTGGCTTTGCGACCAGTAATAAGGCGATCTCTTGGGCGCTGTTAGCACCGGCAGCTGGCGGCACCGGAACATTTTCGCCGACAGCGATCACGTTGGCGAGCGGGGTAGCAAACGTGACGGCGAATTGGTCTGAGGTCGGGGTGATCCGGTTAGGCGTCAGCAACTTTGTGCCTTATCCCACTTATCAGGATGAATCTCCCCAACTTGAGACAATGCAACGTTTGAGCTCGCCCATCGGTCGTTTTGTCCCTTGGGATTACAGTTTGAGTAATGGCTTTATCACGCCTGCCTGCAATGCCTTTACATATATGAGCCAGCCCTTTGCCAGCGGTTTTGTCCTCACTGCACGCAATCTGCAGAAAGGGACGACAGAAAACTATAAGGGGGCGTTCGCTAAAGGGGTTGCTGAGATGGTGGCTGCCAATGCTCTGGATGGGGTTGCGCGTGACAAGCGTATTACACTATCTCCCTCGCTCAGCTGGGCAAGTGGTATTGCGAGCGTTAATCAGCAGTCACCTTTGGGGCTGAATACCCGCTTTGATCGTGCAGCGAGTCCAGAAGCACCTTTCGCCACGTTGAGCTTTGGTCTCAAAGTCGATGATAAGGATGGCGGCAATACACTGTTGGCTAATCCAAATATGAATACTGCTGTCGCTGGGACATGTTCCGGATCGGGGTGTAATGCGGTGCTGCTGGGTACTCAAAAGCTGTTGTACGGCCGCCTGCAGGCGGGCACGGCGGCGGGTCTTGCCTCGGCGCCGCTGGCCATTCCACTGCAGATGCAATATTACGAAGCGGGCAACTGGCTGCAAAACAAGGAAGATCAATGTACCCAGCTCTCTTTGGCCAATCAGGGGTTCACTTTCCTCAATCCGAGCCACACCTTTGATGCGGCGACTCGCGAGCTGAATCTGGGGGCGGGTCGCAAGATAAAGTTGGGGTTGGGCAGTTCTGCACCAGGTGGGGATGCTGCACTGGCGAAAGACGGGGAGATCCTGTTCCACTTTGCCAAGCCGGACATCTCGGTGCGCATCCCCTACAAGGTCGAATTGGCAAAACAGCCGTCGCAGCCCCTCTGGTTGTCTGACCCAACGAGTGCCAATGACGGCAACCTGCAAGGTGAGGCCATTTTCGGCTCCAGCCGGGGTAATGACAGAATTATTTATCGGCGCGAAGTATTGCATTGAATGAAGTGAAAGGGGGGTTGGCTCAACAGCATCCCCCTAAATCCTTGTTTATTAGTGTTTGCAAGCGTGTGCGAGTGAGTGATGACTCGCATTTTTGTCGCGCCTGATTGATTGGCGACAGTTTGAGCGCTTGCCCATTGGGGTGGGCATTGGTAAAGTTAGCCGGTTTTCTGCACCTCCAAATTCTTAGGATTTCCCGTAGCCATGTTCAAAAAGCTCAGAGGCGTCTTTTCCAACGATCTGTCGATCGATTTGGGAACTGCCAACACCCTGATCTATGTAAAAGATCAAGGGATCGTCCTTAACGAACCCTCAGTTGTCGCCATTCGCCAAGAGCGCGGGAACGCCAAATCGGTCGCTGCTGTCGGTCATGCCGCCAAGCAGATGCTGGGCCGTACCCCGGGCAACATTTCCGCAATCCGCCCGATGAAAGACGGCGTGATCGCCGATTTCTACGTGACCGAGAAGATGCTGCAGCACTTCATCAAACAGGTTCACGACAACAACTATTTCCGCCCCAGCCCGCGTGTGCTGGTGTGTGTACCGTGCGGTTCAACTCAGGTTGAGCGTCGCGCCATCAAGGAGTCCGCACTGGGCGCCGGTGCCCGCGAGGTCTACCTGATCGACGAGCCTATGGCTGCTGCCATCGGTGCCGGCCTGCCGGTGTCCGAAGCGACCGGTTCCATGGTGGTCGATATCGGTGGTGGTACCACTGAAGTGGCCATCATCTCCCTGAACGGTGTGGTCTACTCCCAGTCCGTCCGTATCGGTGGCGACAAGTTTGACGAGGCGATCATCAGCTACGTCCGTCGCAACTACGGCAGCCTGATCGGTGAAGCGACTGCCGAGCGCATCAAGCACGAGATCGGCTCCGCCTATCCGGGCGAAGAGGTGCGCGAGATTGAAGTCCGTGGTCGCAACCTGGCCGAAGGTGTACCGCGCAGCTTCACCCTCAACTCCAACGAAATCCTGGAAGCGCTGCAAGAGCCGTTGTCCGGTATCGTGGCTGCCGTCATGGTGGCGTTGGAGCAGTCTCCGCCGGAACTGGCTTCCGACATCTCCGAGCGCGGCATGGTGCTGACCGGTGGTGGCGCACTGCTGAAAGATATCGACCGTCTGCTGATGGAAGAGACCGGCATTCCTGTCGTCGTGGCCGAAGATCCCCTCACCTGTGTGGCCCGTGGCGGCGGCAAGGCGCTGGAGTTGATCGATATGCACGGTGGCGATCTGTTCCACTACGAATAAGACCCAAAGCCGGCCAGCGTGCCGGCTCTTTTTTGACGACCCATGAAACCCATTTTTGGTAGAGGCCCTTCGCTTCAGTTACGGTTGTTTCTCGCCGTCATCATCTCCATCGCTGCCATCGTCGCGGATTCCCGCTTCGGTGTGTTTACCCATGTCCGCGTCTACCTCAGTTCGTTAGTCAGTCCCCTGCAATACATGGCCAATGCGCCGGGTACCCTGCTCGACACCATGTCGACCCAGGTGCAGACCCGCGCCGATCTCATCGAGCAGACCAAACAGCAGGAGCAGCAACTGTTCACTCTGCGGGCCCGTCTGCTCAAAATGGATCAGCTGGAACACGAGAACCAGCGGCTGCGTGAGCTGCTGGGTTCGCCGGTGCACAAGGAGTCCCGCAAGATGGTGGCCGAGCTGCTGTCAGTGGATTCCGACCCCTTCAGCCATCAGGTGCTGATCAACAAGGGGGCGCTGGATGGCGTCTACAACGGTCAGGCGGTGATCAACGATCAGGGCGTGATTGGTCAGGTGCTCCATGTGGGCTCCACCACCAGTCGCGTGCTGCTGATCACCGACTCCAGTCATGGTATTCCGGTGCGGGTGCTGCGCAACGACTTGCGCGCCATTGCCTCCGGCAGTGGCGAGCTCGACAAGCTTGAGCTGCGCAACCTGCCGCGCAATACCGATATTCAGGTGGGTGATCTGCTGGTTACCTCGGGTCTGGGTGGCCGCTTCCCGGAAGGTTATCCGGTGGCGACTGTGACCCGCTCCGAGTATGTGGAGGGCAAGCCCTTCGCTCAGGTCGAGGCCAAGCCGCTGGTGGAGCTGGACAGACTGCGCTATCTGCTGTTGCTGTGGACCGACAAGAAGCCTGAAGTACATGATGAGGATGGCGAACGGGCGGCTCCCGCTGCGTCCGCCGCAGGAGCCACCCGCTGATGCTAGAACCCGCCAGCGGCAGGATCTGGATCTGGATCTCGATCCTGCTGGCCTTGAGCCTGTCGATCCTGCCGCTTCCTTTCGAATTTGACCCCTTCCGCCCGGACTGGCTGGCCATGGTGCTCATCTACTGGGCGCTGGCCTTGCCGCACCGGACCAACGTCGGCACCGCCTGGGTGGCGGGCCTGCTGCTGGATGTGCTGCTTGGCAGCACCCTCGGCGTGCGGGCGATGGCGATGGCCATTACCACCTATCTGGCGGCCTTCCAGTTCCAGAAGATCCGCAACTTCTCCCTCTGGCAGCAGGCACTGATCATCGGTGGCCTCTCGCTGGTGGGTAAAATGACGGTATTCTGGGCCGAGCATCTGTTCAGCCAGGCCAGCCTCAACTTCTCCTACTTTTGGTCGACGTTGACGACGATGCTAATATGGCCCTGGGTGTTTCTGGTGCTGCGCAAGGTGCGGCGCCGCTTCAATATCAGGTAAATATGAACAAAAACAACGAACCACAACTCTATCTCGCCTCGGCTTCTCCCCGTCGCCGTGAACTGCTGACCCAGATTGGCTACCGCTTCGAGGTGCTGAAACTGGATGTGCCCGAGCAGCGGGAAGAGGGTGAAAAGGCGCAGGATTATGTCTGCCGCCTCGCCCGTGACAAGGCGATGGCGGGCGTGGCGTGTGCGCCGACGGCGTTGCCGGTGCTGGGTGCCGACACCATAGTGGTGCTGGGCGACCGGGTACTGGAGAAACCGTCCGATCTGCTGGATGCCAAAGATATGCTGGAGTCCCTCTCCGGCAAGGTGCATCAGGTGATGACGGCGGTGGCGCTGGCCAGCAAGGATCGTTGTGACGTGCGTCTGGTCACCACCAACGTGGCGTTTCGCAAGCTGGACGAGGCCGAGATCGAGGCCTACTGGCAGACCGGTGAGCCCTGTGACAAGGCCGGGGCTTATGGCATTCAGGGTATTGCCGGCAAGTTTGTCAGCCGCATAGAAGGGAGCTATAGCGCCGTGGTCGGCCTGCCCCTGCTGGAGACAGACCTGCTGATCAAGCATCATCTGGAACAGCTCAAATAATTTCCCGTCAGCTGTGCTCTGCTGCGTTTCTTCCTTGCGCGCGTTGTACCGGATTGGCTCTATAGAATTCAAAACTGGAACAGGCAAGGTTACTTATGTCGGTAGAACTGCTGGTTAACGTTACCCCCTCCGAAACCCGGGTCGCTCTGGTCGAAAACGGTCTGCTGCAGGAAGTGCATGTAGAGCGTCAGGCCAAGCGCGGCATTGTCGGCAATATCTACAAAGGCAAGATCAGTCGGGTACTCCCGGGTATGCAGGCGGCCTTCGTCGATATCGGCATGGACAAGGCAGCTTTTTTGCACGCCTCTGATATCGTCCCTCACACCGAGTGTGTGGCGGTGAAGGAGAAGGAGCAGTTTCAGGTCGGCAACATCGCCGAGTTGGTGCGTCAGGGGCAGGACATCATGGTGCAGGTGGTGAAAGATCCACTGGGTACCAAGGGTGCCCGTCTCACTACCGATATCACCCTGCCATCCCGCTATCTGGTCTTTATGCCGGGCAGCGCCCACGTCGGTGTCTCCCAACGTATCGAGTCCGAAGCGGAACGGGAGCGCCTCAAGCGCACCGTAGCTGGCTATGTGGACGAGCTGGGTGGCTACATCATCCGCACCGCCGCCGAAGGGGTGGGGGAGCAGGAGCTGGAGCAGGATGCAGCCTTCCTGAAACGCCTGTGGCGCAAGATCCTCGAGCGCAAGCAGAAGTATCCACCCTGCAAGATCCTCTACGAGGATCCCAGTCTGGCATTTCGAGTGGTGCGCGACTTTGTCGGTGCCGAGCTCGACAAGATCCGCGTTGACTCGCGCCAGAGCTTCGATCAGCTCAAGCGCTTCACCGAAGAGTACGTGCCTGAGCTGGCCAGCAAGCTGGAGTATTACCCCGGCGAGTCGCCTATCTTCGATCTCTACGACGTGGAGAACGAGATCCAGCGGGCGCTGGAACGCAAGGTAGAGCTGAAATCCGGCGGCTACCTCATCATCGACCAGACCGAAGCCATGACCACGGTGGATATCAACACCGGCGCCTTTGTCGGCCATCGCAATCTGGAAGAGACCATCTTCAACACCAACGTCGAGGCGACGGCGGCCATTGCCCGTCATCTGCGACTGCGCAATCTCGGCGGCATCATCATCATCGACTTCATCGACATGCAGTCCGAGGATCACCGCCGTCGGGTGCTGCACAGTCTGGAGCAGGCGCTGTCAAAGGATCGCGCCAAGACCAACGTCAACGGCTTCTCCCAGCTCGGTCTGGTGGAGATGACCCGCAAGCGCACCCGCGAGAGCCTGGAGCACGTGCTCTGCTCCGAGTGCCCCGAGTGCAAGGGGCGCGGCCGGGTCAAGACGGTGGAGTCGGTCTGCTTCGAGATCCTGCGGGAGATCATCCGGGTCAATCGCGCCTACGATGCGGATCAGTTCACCGTCTACGCGGCCCCGGCCGTGGCCGACTACCTCCATGGCGAGGAGTCCCACAGTCTGGCGGAGCTGGAAGTGTTCATCGGCAAGCAGGTGCGGGTAGTGAGCGAACCCCTCTGTGGTCAGGAGCAGTTCGACGTGGTGATGATGTAATTGGTCTATCGCTGGCTGAGTCGGGGCTGGTTGGCCCTGGGGGTCCTGTTCGTACTGATGGCCATGCTGGTCACTTTGGTACGGGTCGGGGGCCCTTTGCTGAATCAATACCGGGAGAGTCTGATCCACACTCTGCTGGGTGATTCGCAGCTCAAGGTCAGCGTGGAGCAAGTGGGGCTGGACTGGACACAATCCGGCCCGGCCCTCGAACTGCAGCAACTCGCCATCGCCCCGGATTCGGGGCGTTTTGCCGTACAGCTCGGCAAAGCCTGGGTGCATCTCGACTTCTGGCGCACCATTAACGAGCTCAAGCCGGTGTTTGGCGAGCTGATCCTGAGCGATGGCGATATCACCATCGACTTGCGCCAACCGGCTGACGACAGCCCCTCCGGCGATCCCCAGCAGGGCGCCCTGCTGCGCTTTCTGCTGACCCAGCTCTCTACCTTCGATGTGCACAACACCCGCCTCAGCGTCACCACCTCCCTCGGTGATCTGCGCGCCCTCGACATCGCCCAACTGCGCTGGCAGAACCGTGGCAAGCGCCATCACGGGGTCGGCAAGGCTTACCTCATCAACGGGGTGGGCGAGAGCACCCTCGATCTTATTCTGGATGTGGACGCCCCGACGGCCCAGCTCGATCGCCTCAAGGGGCAACTCTATCTGGGGGCCCGCCAGCTCGATATCACCCCGACCCTGGCCAAAATCCATGCGGGCGAACCCAAGGTTGCCGGTCAGCTCGACTTCCAGCTCTGGAGCGAGTTTGACAGCGGCAAGCTGGGCAATACCCTGCTGGCGTTTGGCAACAACTACCTGATCTGGAAGGATCCCAAGAAAGGGGATATGCACCATTTCGGCCTCGATGGTGGCAAGATCCAGCTGCGCCGTGAGGGTACCGACTGGCAGCTGGCCAGCCACAACGTCACCTTCAAGCTGGATGGCAAACCCTGGTTGCAGAGCCGCTTGCAACTGGAACGGATCGGGGATCGGGTGCAGGGCTATCTGCCCAGTATTGAGTTCGACAAGATCACCCAGATCAGTCAGCTGGTCTCGGCGCTCTACCCCACACTCTGCGAGACCCTGCGCCAGACCAATCCGCAGGGTTCGTTGCAGGATCTGACGCTGCTGGCCAACGCCGACTGGCAGGGTCTCTCCCTCAGTGGCCGCTTCAGCAAGGTGCGCCTCAAGGCGTGGCAGGATATACCCGGGATGCAGGATTTCAACGGCGAGTTCTGGCTTACCCCGACCGGCGGTAGCGCCAGATTGGCGCTGGCGAACGACAAGGTGGATCCCGCCCGTCACTTCAAGATGCCGATCCCGGTCGACAACTTCTCGGCCCGCCTCGACTGGTGGCACGAGGAACAGGGCTGGGTGCTCTACGGGCAGGATATCGCGCTGGATAACCCGGATCTGACCCTGGCCAGCCGTTTCCGCCTCGATCTGTTCGAGCACCCTTTCCTGGCCCTGACCGGCCGCATCGATGTGAAGAATGCGGGCCATGCGGATCGCTACTTCCCGCTGCAGGCGATGGACAAGGGGCTGGTGGATTACCTGAGCGGCGCCATCAAGGGGGGCAAGGCCAAGGGGGCTGACCTGCTCTGGTATGGGGAGTTTCGGGATTTCCCCTACGACAACGGCAAGGGCATCTTCCAGGTGGCGGTGCCGCTGGAGCAGGCCACCTACGAGTTCTTCCCCGGTTGGCAACCGCTTACCGACCTGCAGATCGACCTGTTGTTCCAGAATGCTGGTCTCGATATGCGCAGCCGCTCCACCAAACTCGGCAAGGTGAGCTCCGACTCGGTGCATGCCTGGATCCCGGATCTCTCCCCCGGCGCCCACCTCTATGTGGATGCCAAGGTGCAGGGGGAGGGCCAGGCCATCAGCGACTACCTGCAGGACTCCCCGCTGGGCAGTTCGGTGGGACAGGCGCTGCGGGAGATCGAGATCCGTGGCCCGATGGCCGGTTCGGTCAAGCTCGATATTCCTCTCGATGGCGAGAGCGAGGTCAAGGCGAGTGGCGATGCCACCTTCAGCAACAACAAGGTGCGGGTCGCCAGTCTGGATCTGCCGCTGGAGAAGGTGCAGGGGCGCCTTGAATATGACAACCAGCAGACCCGTTTCAACAACCTCAAGGCGAGCCTGTGGAACCAGCCGCTGACCCTCGACTATCAGGGGCGCCAGCATCCGGATCACTATCAGGTCGACCTCGATTTCAAGGGGCAGTGGGATAGCCGCCGCCAACCCGCCGCCATCTCTTCATACGGCATTCTCAACGGTCGCAGTAACTGGGGCGGCAAGCTCGGGTTGACCTTGCCCGAGAGCAAGCCGTTCAGCTTCCAGCTGGCGCTCGACTCCAACCTGCAGGGGATGGGGCTGGATCTGCCGCTGCCACTGGCCAAGAGCAGTGCCAGCCGGCTGCCGCTCAAGGTGATCGCTCGTGGCCGGGATGGCAGCGCCGACATTCGTGCCGTGCTGGGGGCTGATGTGGATATGCAGACCCGACTGGTCTACGGCGAAGGGGTGCCTTATCTCAGTCGGGTGCGGGTCGATGTGGGTCAGCCGGGCGCCCGGGTAATGCGCGATGCCCCCATGCTGCTTGCCATCAACCAGCAGGAGGCCGATGTGGGTGGCTGGCTGGCGCGACTCAAGCAGTGGCTGCCAGCGCAGAACCAGACTGGCAATGCGGTGGTTGGCCCGGCCTTCCTGCCGCAGGAGTGGTGGGTGGATGGACAGCTGGCTCGCGCCTATATCGGCAGTGCCACCCTCAAGGCGGCGCGTTTCACCGTGGGGCCGACCAATCAGGCTACCGAAGTGATGATCGACAGCCCCGATGTGATGGGGGTGATCCGCCTGCCTGCAGTAGCCAATCGTCCGGTGGATGCCAAGTTTGCCCGCATCTACTGGTCTGGCAAGAGTTCGGATCTCAGCCCGGATCCCGATGCCAAGCAGGACAACGCCATCATGGCATCCATCCCCTGGTTGAAAGTGAGCTGCGTCGATTGCCGCTTTGGCGAGCTACCTCTTGGTGAAGTGAAAGGGGAGCTGGTGCCCGGCGCCAACAAGGTGACACTCAAGGGGCTGGATGTGCGGCTGGCGGGGAGTCAGCTCACCGGCAGCGTCGACTGGCTGGCCGATGGCAACCGGATGCAGACCCGCGCCCGTGGCAAGCTGATCAGCAACAACAGCGAGCTGCTGCTCAAGCGGCTCGGCTACACCTCCCCCATCGGCGATGCCCCCGGCTCCCTCGCTTTTGATCTGAACTGGCAGGATGTGCCCTATCGCCCGAGCCTGCCGACTCTGGGGGGCAGTGCCAACTATCAGCTGGAGGGCGGCACCCTGCGCGAGGTCAACGACAAGGGGGCGCGGCTGCTCTCTCTGCTCAGTCTCGACTCCCTGCTGCGCAAGCTGCGGCTCGATTTTCGCGATGTGTTCGACAAGGGCTTCTACTTCGAATCCATGTCCGCCTCTGCCACCATCAAGCAGGGGCAGGTAAGCAACGATGATTTCTATATGAAGGGGGCGGCAGGCAACCTGCGCGGCGAGGGGATCGCCGATCTGGTGGGCTGGCAGCTCGACTACGAGCTGAGCTTCTCCCCCAATCTGGGGGGCACCCTGCCGGTGGTGGCGGCCTTCTCCATCACGCCGGTCACGGGTCTCTATGTGCTGGCCCTCTCCAAACTGCTGGAGCCGGTGGTGGATGTGGTGACCCGCATCGATTTTCGCATCTCGGGCCCGCTAGACGCACCCAAGCTGATCGAGGCGGGGCGAGATCGCGCGCGCATCAAGCTCAACCAGCAGCAGAAAGAGGCGGTTGACGCCGTTGCCCCCGGCCTGCCGACCCAAGAGGTGACCCCTTTCCTGCTGAGCCCCAAACACGCGGGGCCTGCTCAGCGCTGAACGAGCGGCCCGGCACCATCACAAGGAGTGAGCCATGATCCGACATATCCTGCTGATCGCCTTCAAGCCGGACACCCAGCCTGCCCGGATAGATGCGGTGCGTACCGCCTTTCTCGCCATTCCCCATCAGGTCAGCGGCGTGACCGCCGTGGAGTGGGGTCGGGATGACAGCCCGGAGGGGCGGGCCGATGGGTTTACCCACAGCGTACTGATGACCTTCGCCGACGAAGCGGCCCGCCAGCGCTATCTGCCCCATCCTGATCACGATGCCCTCAAGGCCATCTTTCGCCCAGTGCTGGCGCGAATCATTGTACTGGATTACACCCTGCAGGCGGGGGATGCTGTCACCGTCTGATGGCCCAAGCGACAAGGAGAACGTCATGTGGTTAGCCGCAATACAGCTGGTATCTGGCCGTCACTGGCAGGATAACCGGGAGCAGATCGCCGCCGAGCTGGCGGCCTTGCCCAAAGAGCGGCCGCTGCTGGTGCTGCTGCCGGAGAACTTCGCCCTGTTTGGCGAACGACAGGGCTATCTGGATGGTGCCGAGGCCATAGGTGAGGGCCCGATCCAGCAGCAACTGGCTGAATGGGCCCGCGATTACGGCATCTGGCTGGTGGCCGGGGCTATGCCGACAAGAATGCCGACCACCATCGCCGATTCCGACCATATTCACACCAGCTCGCTGGTGTTTGACCCAAGCGGTGAGCTCAGGGGCTACTACCACAAGATCCACCTGTTCGACGTGGATGTGGCGGACAATCACGGTCGCTACCGTGAGTCGGAGACCTTCAGCCCGGGGGAGGCGCCTGTGTTGGTGGACTCCCCCTTTGGTCCCCTCGGCCTCTCGATCTGTTATGATCTGCGCTTTCCCGAGCTCTACCGCCAGTTGGCCCGTGCCGGTGCCCGCGTACTGCTGGTGCCTGCCGCCTTTACCGCCGTGACCGGCGAGGCGCACTGGGAGCCGCTGCTGCGGGCCCGCGCCATCGAAAACCAGTGTTACGTAGTCGCTGCCAATCAGGGCGGCACTCACGAGATAGGGCGCCAGACCTGGGGCCACAGCATGGTGATCGACCCCTGGGGTCGGGTGCTGGCGAGCAAAGAGTCCGGGCGCGGCACAGTGCTGGCGAAGATGGAACCCGGGCTTATCGATGAATTGAAACGCACCATGCCAGTGCTGCAACACGCCCGTTTGCTCTGATGGTGTGGTGAAAAATTGAAACGCAGCCGTTTGCCCGTGCTGGAGCATGCCCGTTTGTTGTGATGGTGTGGCTTGTTGCCAACCCGTCGGCAAGACGATTTAAAACAGCTCGTTACGAGAGTGGAGAAGAAGATTGAGTCTATTGAGCCAGGTTAGTGCCTCCCTGTTGGCCCCGAACGATCTCGACGAAGGGCGCCTGCAGCAGTTGCTCGGCAGCCTGATGAGCCATCAGGTCGAGTTCGGCGATCTCTATTTCCAGCGCAGCTGGCACGAGTCCTGGATGCTGGAAGATGGCATCGTCAAGGATGGCAGCTACAACATCGATCAGGGGGTCGGGGTGCGCGCCGTCAGCGGCGAGAAGACCGGCTTCGCCTACTCGGACGAGCTGAGCCTGCTGGCGCTGCAACAGTCGGTGACTGCCGCTCGCGGCATCGCCGCAGCAGGTGCTCACGGCAAGGTGAAGGCGTGGGCCCGCACCGAAGCGAACCTGCTCTATCCGGCCATGGATCCGCTGCAGACCCTCGACAAGCATCAGAAGATCGCCCTGCTGGAGCAGATGGACAAGTTCGCCAGAAGTCTGGATCCCGCCATCAATCAGGTGATGGCCTCCATCAGCGGCGTCTACGAAGAGGTGCTGGTGGCCGCCACCGACGGCACCCTGGCCGCGGATGTGCGTCCGCTGGTGCGTCTGTCGGTGACCGTGATTGCCGAGAAGGGCGATCGCCGCGAGCGTGGCAGTGCCGGTGGCGGTGGTCGCTTTGGTTACGACTGGTTCCTCGAACTGGACGGGCTGGAGAGCCGCGCCTTTGGCTATGTGCGCGAGGCGGTGCGTCAGGCACTGGTCAATCTGGAAGCCATCGACGCGCCAGCCGGCACCATGCCGGTGGTACTGGGCTCCGGCTGGCCCGGCGTGCTGCTGCACGAGGCGGTGGGCCACGGTCTGGAGGGGGATTTCAACCGCAAGGGATCTTCCGCATTTGCTGGCCGCATCGGCGAGCAGGTGGCCTCCAAGCACTGTACCATCGTCGATGATGGCACCCTGCCGGGTCGGCGCGGCTCCGTCTCCATCGATGACGAGGGGACACCGGGTGGCTACAACGTGCTGATCGAGAACGGCATCCTCAAGGGTTACCTGCAGGACAAGCAGAACGCCCGTCTGATGGGCGTGCCACTCACCGGCAACGGGCGCCGCGAATCCTACGCCGCCATGCCGATGCCGCGCATGACTAACACCTACATGCTGGCGGGCCAGTATGATCCGGCGGAGATCATCGCTTCGGTGAAGAAGGGCATTTATGCCCCCAACTTCGGTGGCGGTCAGGTGGACATCACCTCCGGCAAGTTTGTCTTCTCCGCCTCCGAGGCCTACCTCATCGAGGATGGCAAGATCACCGCTCCCATCAAGGGGGCGACCCTGATCGGCAACGGCCCCGAAGCGATGAGCCAGGTCTCCATGGTGGGTAGCGATCTTGCGCTGGATCGCGGGGTTGGCATCTGCGGCAAGGAGGGGCAGAGCGTGCCGGTCGGTGTCGGCCAACCCACCCTCAAACTGGATCAGCTCACCGTGGGTGGCACTTCGTAGGTTTGGGTTAGCCGCGCAGCGGCGTAACCCGATGAATTCAAACCCTGGCTCTTGCCGGGGTTTTGCTATTCAGGGAACCACAGGCAACAAAAAGCCCCGGTCGTTGGACCGGGGCTGGCGGGTTATTCGGTATCAGTTGACGGATATGGCGCGGGCGTCGATGAAATAGCGAGCGTTACCCTGTTTGTCGATCTGGATTTTGGCTACCAGCTGCTCTTGATCTTTATATTCCCAGCGTTGCTCAATCTTGGCGAGGGATGGGCTCGCAATCCCAACCACGTTCAGGTACTCGTGAAACAGGCTATGGCTCCCTATTTCGGTCAGCATCTTGTCCATCTGCATACTCTCCTGAAGTTGAGTGGGTATTCATCAACAAACCTATCAGCGTCCATCTGAATAAAGTCTGTATGAAAAACAAACTAACTCATTTGTGTGTCAATAACATGATCAGGAACAAGATCAGTGCAGATCGTCAGGGACTTTTTGATACCGTTTTCAATCAGAGCCGGTGGGCTTCTGCGGCAACTGATCAAACGTGCCGGAAGCCTGCGGTAGTGTCGGCGCGGTTTGCACGGTCTGGCCGCCGTGGAAGACCGGATCCTGTGCCACTTCCTTGATGCCGTTGATGCAAAACTGCATACCCATGCAGACCAGCAGGAAGCCCATGATACGGGTCATGGCATCGATGCCGGTGGCGCCCAGGATCTTGCAGACCGGATCCGCCAGCTTCAATACTCCCCAGCTGATCAGGCTCATCAGGGCAAACGCCGTTACCACACCGGCGTAGATGGTGAGGCGGTTGTACTCGTCAGGCAGTTCGGCAATCTGGGCGGCACCGCTTATTACCAGCGCCATGGTGCCCGGCCCGCACATGCTGGGCATGGTGAGCGGTACGAAGGCAATGCTCTGGTTTATATCGACCCCGCTCTGCTGGCTGGGGGCGGGGAACAGCATGCGAAAGCCGATAAAGCCGATGATGAGGCCACCGGCCAGGCGCAAGCCCGGAATGGAGATCCCGAACAGATCCAGGATCGAGGATCCGATAAAGAAGGTGATGCAGAGGGTGCAGAACAGATAGATGGCAGCCAGATTGACCTGACGGCGCACGTGTTCGCGCGACATCCCCTTGCTCAGTCCCAGCAGCAGGGTGGCCGTGGTGGGCGGGTTGACCATGGGCAGCAGCGCCAGCAAGGTGAGTAATACGACCTGAAAGAACATCTTGAGCCTCGGATAAAGAGTTGGGAGCCATGGGGCGATGCGGGTGGCAGGCCCCAGAGGGAGGCTATCTTATGCTGGCGAAACTGAACATAAGCAGTACAAAAAAGCCCCGGCAGATGCCGAGGCTTGTTGTTCGGGTCAGGCCGCTTGCGGTGCTTGCTGTTGCCGGATGGCCCGTTGCTGGAACCAGAGCCAGAGACCGATGGCGAAACCCAGCACCGACAGGCTCACCACATAGTGGGAGGGGGCCAGCATGTCGCTCTTCATCCAGAGGGTCACCGCCATCGGGGTGAGGCCGCCGAAGATGGCGTAGGCCACGTTGTAGGAGAATGACAGGCCCGAGAAGCGCACCACCGGCGGGAAGGCGTTGACCATCACGTAAGGCACGGCGCCGACAATCCCGACCGCAAAGCCTGCCAGCATGTAGAGCGGCACCAGCTGGCTCGTACCGGCCGCCAGACCGTGATAGAAGGCGTAGCTGGAGCCCGCCAGCAGCAGGGAGCCGAACATGAAGGTGAGACCGCTGCCCAGCAGGTCGATCAGTCGACCATAGACGATGCAGCCGAGGGTCAGGGCCACGATGGCCAGCGAGTTGGCGGTCAGGGCGTCAGCCGGGCTGATGCCATAGACCTTCTGCAGATAGGTGGGGGTCATCAGGATCACCACCACGATACCGGCGGAGAGCAGCCAGGTGAGCAGCATGGAGACTACCACGCTGCTCTTGTGGTTGCGCAGCACCGATTTGAGAGGAAGCTCGTCAGCCAGGGTCTTGTTGGCTTTCATCTCGGCGAAGACCGGGGTTTCGTGCAACCAGCGACGCAGGTACATGGCGACGATGCCGAAGATACCGCCGAGCAGGAAGGGCACTCGCCAGCCCCAGTCACTCACTTCGGCCGGGGTCAGGCTCTTGTTGACCGCAGTGGCGATCAGGGAGCCAAGCAGTATGCCGGCCGTCAATCCCGCCGTGAGCGTGCCGCAGGCGACCCCGACCCGACGGGCAGGGACGTGCTCGGCGACAAATACCCAGGCGCCGGGCACTTCACCGCCGATGGCGGCGCCTTGCAGGAGCCGCAGTCCCAGCAGGGCGATGGGGGCGCCGATGCCGAGCACCGCATAAGTCGGCAGCAGACCGATCAACAGGGTCGGCAGCGCCATCATGATGATGCTGAGGGTGAACATCCGCTTGCGACCGATGAGATCGCCAAAGTGGGCCATGATGATGCCGCCCAGCGGGCGGGCCAGATAACCGGCGGCGAAGATGCCGAAGGTCTGGAACTGGCGCAGCCACTCGGGAATGTCGGCCGGGAAGAACAGCTCGCCGATGACCACGGCGAAGAAGACGAAGATGATGAAGTCGTAAAACTCCAGCGCACCGCCGAGGGCAGCCAGACTCAGGGTTTTGTAATCCTGTCGATTGAGGGGGCGGGCGTGATAGTGTTGTTGTGTGGTCGTGGTCATATCCGTATGTTTCCCATCGGTTTTTTTAGTTATTGTCACCCCGTGCAAGGGGCATATACAGGTGATCGAGAGTATGCTGCCTGCCTCTTGTGTGTAAATCGCGCAATTCGCAACACTGTCTTGCATCTTTTTGGGGCAATCCGAGTGCCCCGCTGGCGGAGGAATGATGGAAAAGAAACGGGTACTGCTCTCCTGGAGCAGCGGCAAGGATTGCGCATGGGCACTGCATCAGTTGCGGCAAGATCCCGCCATCGAGGTGGTGGGGCTGTTTACCACCCTCAATCAGGCATTCGAGCGGGTGGCGATGCACGGGGTGCGCAAGCAGCTGTTGACCGAGCAGGCCGCCTGCGTCGGGCTGCCCCTCATCACCATCGATCTGCCCTGGCCCTGCAGCAACGAGGATTACGCCCGCATCATGACCGGCTTTATCGCCGATGTGGTGGCACAGGGGATCCGCCATATGGCCTTTGGCGACTTGTTCCTCGAGGATGTGCGCGCCTACCGTGAAAAGCAGCTGGCAGGTACCGGCATCGAACCACTGTTCCCGCTGTGGGGCAGCAATACCCGTGAACTGGCGCTGCAGATGGTGGCCGCTGGATTGAAGGCGCGGATCAGTGCTCTCGACCCGAACAAGCTGGATGCCAGCCTGGGGGGCCATGAGTTTGACGAGGCACTGCTGGCGGCGCTGCCGGAGGGGGTCGATCCGTGCGGTGAGAACGGCGAGTTTCACACCCTGGCCTATGATGGCCCCATGTTCTCCCGCCCGCTTGGCATTCGGGTCGGCGAGACAGTGCTGCGCGACGGCTTTGTTTTTACCGATCTGCTGCCAATCGAGGATTAATTATCGGGCGTCAAATGCTCCCTTTTGCAGGAGCATTCACAGATTTGCGAGGCGGGATGGGGGCACTATTGGCCCCCTCTTTTGATTCAAGATGACAACCTGCCTTATGAAACACGTCTCTCGTCCGGCGCTGCTTGCCTCCTTGCTGGCTGTCGCCCTCTCTCTGCCTGCCGTCGCGGGTCAAGCCGCTACCCTTCAGCCGATCCCTGCCGGTGTCACCACCGTCACTCTGGCCCAGCAGGCGCCAATCCACTGGGTATCGGTGGAGCAGATTGCCAAGAGTCTGGATGGCCTGCCCCCGATGGCCGTCGGGTTTGATATCGACGATACCCTGCTCTTCTCCAGCCCGGGTTTTTATCGCGGCAAGCAGGAGTTCTCGCCCAACGACGAGAGCTATCTGAAGAACCCCGCCTTCTGGGAGAAGATGAACAACGGTTGGGATGCGTTCAGCATGCCGAAAGAGGTGGGCAAGGCGCTCATCGCCATGCACCTCAAGCGCGGTGACCACATCTATTTCGTCACCGGTCGCTCGGCCACCAAGACCGAAACCGTGAGCCAGACCTTGCAGCAGACCATGAATATTCCGGCCGACCAGCTCAATCCGGTGATCTTCGCCGGTGATCAGCCAGGCCAGAATACCAAGGTGCAGTGGCTCAAGGATAAGCAGATGAAGCTCTTCTATGGCGATGCCGATGGCGACATCAAGGCGGCGCAGGAGATCGGCATTCGCGGCATTCGTCTGCTGCGCGCCGCCAACTCCAGCTATCGGCCACTGCCGTTGGCAGGGGCGCTGGGGGAAGAGGTGATCATCAACTCCCAGTTCTGATCCGGAGCGGATCCATGCAAAAGGGCGGGGCCATTGGCACCCGCCCTTTTTGCATCCGTTATCCAGCTCGGGTCAGTCGTCGGCCCACGGCATCTCGGGCAGGCTGTCGAGGAACTCGCCGTAACGGGTCAGATTGAAGGGGCCCTGATCTGCCTCCATCGCCATCAGCTCGGCCCCGAGGGCGCAGGCGATATATTGCAGCGCCTCTTCCCGCGGGGTGCCCTTCATCACCAACCGCATCAGGGTCGCCTTCACATGGGGCGGGTGACCATCGTTGAGCTGGTTCTCCACCATCTCCAGCAGCGTCTCTTCGTCAAAAAATTCCTGAGTGTCGTTCATGGGATATCCGCAACAGTGAATGTGGCGGCCAGTATAGCCTGAATGGGGCTAACACCTTGAACGGCCTGCGAATAAACAATCCGATGGGGAGGCCATTTGTTACCCATAATTAACGGGAGTTTGCCGCGGCAAACAGGTTGGAACACAGATAACATGGATGGACACGCCTATGCCCACGATAGATTCCCTGCTGGCTGAGCCCAAGCTACTGCCCCAGATCCCGGAAGTGATGCGCGATTTGATCCAGACCTTCAATGAAAAGGATCCGGATCTGCTCAAGATCAGCAAGCTGATCAACAAGGACCCTGTCATCTCCGCCAAGCTGCTGCGTCTGGCCAACTCGGCCAAATTCGGCAGCAGTCGTCAGATTGGCACCGTCAATGAGGCCGCGGTGCGGTTGGGGTTGGCGATGGTGCGCAACATGGTGCTGGCCTGCGGGCTCACCGAATCGGTCACTTCGGTGCCCGGCATTGATCTCAAACATTTCTGGGGCTGCGTGTTCAACGTGGCGGAGCTGGCGCGTCGTCTGGCGGTGAAGAAGGGGATGAAGGGGGATGAGGTCTTTACCTGCGCCCTGCTCTACGATCTCGGTCGCTTGGTGATGCATGTGGGCCTGCCGGAAAACACCGTCCACCACATTCACGATCTGGAGTTGCACAAGGGGCGGGCCAAGGCGGAAGAGCTGGTGGTCGGCTTCAACTATGCCCAGGTCGGGGCTGCCATGGCACGCTACTGGAAGTTCCCCGAGACCATCAGCAATGCGGTGGAGTATCACTACAACCCCATGCTGGCCAAGGAGTTCTCCGCCGAGGCCGGGTTGATCCATCTGGCGATCGTGCTGGCTGCGCAATCCGATGTGGGGGAAGAGGCGCCACCCGAGTGGCCCCACAAGGTGGCAGATGCGCTGGGGCTGAGCTGGGCCGATTGCGCCGCCCAGTTCACTGCGCTGCGCGAGCAGGGTAATGGCTACGCCGGATTGCTGGCTGCCTGAGCCCGTTTATCCCATCTCATCAGGGGCCAACATGGCCCCTTTTTCATGGCTGATGGCGCCACAGGCTTGCCAGCCCGGGAGTGACGGGGCACTCTTTGCCCTTCACTTTCCGTTTGAGAGCCCTTGCCATGATTGCCTCCTCCCGCCTGATCCTGCGCGAAATGATCGCCACCGATGCCCCCTTCATCCTTGAGCTGCTCAATGACTGCGACTTTTATCGTTACATCGGTGATCGGGGCATTCGCACCCTCGAACAGGCGCAGGAGTATATCCAGCAGGGGCCGGCGGTCAGCTATGCCCGCTATGGTCACGGACTCTATCTGGTGGAGCGCAAGGAGGACGGTGCCAGCCTCGGTATCTGCGGTTTGATCAAGCGCGATACCCTGGAGCAGGTCGATATCGGTTACGCCTTCCTGCCGCAATATCGTGGGCATGGCTACGCTATTGAAGCGGCGCAGGCCGCTCTTGCCGATGGCAAAAGCCGATTGGGGATCGGGCAGGTGGTCGCCATCGTCACCCCGGGCAACGAGCGATCCATCGGCCTGCTGGCCAAGCTGGGGCTGGTGCGCAGTCGACTGGTCAAGTTGAGCGAAGATGCCGATGAGTGCCTGCTGTTGGAGCAGTGATCAAGGTCAGAGAGCAGGAAAGCGAATGGCGAGGTAGCTGTCAGGCTGAGTGACAAGCAAGAGGCCGGGTCTGGTTAAAGGCGTGAGAGAAGCAAAGAGGCCGCCGTGAGTTGCGGCCTGTCTGCATCGGGCGCTGCCGGAGGGCAGGCAGGATCAGTTGAGGTCTTCGATGGAGAACTCGCCAGCGATACCATCACAGGAGATGGCGAAACCGCCGCTGAAGCGGGTGCTGAACTGGATCAGAAACGCATCATTGTCGTGCTCTTGCACAGGCAGGTTGATGGGTTTGCTGCGACGCAGGGGCTTGTGTGTTTGTACTGCTTTCATCATGGTATTTCTCTATATAAATTAGGTGTTTGCTCCTTGTATTGGCAAATGTCAGGTCAATGGGCGCGGTCGATTGGGTGAACGACAAGCGCGCAGGAATACCCAGCCCGGTTAAGGGGCGTCTGCACTTTCAAGGAATATGCTGATGCATAAATCAAATTGGGTGGGCAGATCGGGTCTGCACCGTGAGAGCCGGGCAACGCAGGCAGACAGCCTGACGGTTCTCAAGGCGAGTAAATCAGAAGAAGGTTATGCGGGTACTGGCAGGATTCATCGTGAGGTGAAGCATTGCAGGGCAAACATAAACAGGCTGATTAACTAGCCGACGCGCATTCTCTCCTCGAAATGAATAAAAAGCAAACAATAATTTGCCGATGTTGAAGTCAGTACGCTTTTCCTCTGTGTAATCAAGGTGCTATCAGCAGCAAATATCCGCAGCTATCCGCCATAAAAAGAGGGCTCCCGACGGGAGCCCTCTCTCATTCTGCAATCAGCACAGTGGGCCGACTCAGTAGTCGCCACAGGCCTTCTTGGCTGCCGTGATCATCGGGGTGATGGTCATGCCTTGCACCACGATGGAGAACATCACCACCGAGTAGGTCATCACCAGGATGACCTGACGCAGGTCGACGCCATGTTCCGGGATCATCATGACGCCGGAGGGGAGTGCCAGTGCCATCGCCATCGCCAGACCACCGCGCAGGCCACCCCAGGTGAGGATCCGCACCGAGAAGGTGTTGTAATTGCGGAATCGGCGGAAAGCCACATAGGGTAGCGACACGCTGATAAAGCGGGCGCCCAGGCAGAGCGGCACCGCAATGACCAGCAGGATCCAGTCACGCCAGGCGAGATCCAGCAGTACCAGCGCCAGACCGATCAGCAGGAACAGCAGGGCGTTGAGGAACTGGTCCATCAACTCCCAGAAGTGATCCAGGTGATGGCTGCTCTGCTCGGAGAAGCCGGAGTGACGGGTCCAGTTGCCGATCATGATGCCGGTGACCACCATGGCCAGTGCGCCGGAGACGCCGATCATGTTGGCAAAGGCAAAACCGGCGGTCGGGATACAGAGAGTCAGCAGCAGCTCCAATGAACCGTCATCGGTGGCGCTGATCATCACGTGGGCGATGAGACCCAGCACGGCGCCGAACAGGATGCCGCCGAGGGCTTCGTGCAGGAACAGACCGGCCACGCTACCGAAGGTGGGCTCGACACCGCCAAAGGCGACGGCAAACACGGTAGCGAAGATGACGAGGCCAACACCGTCGTTGAACAGGGATTCCCCTTCGATCTGGATGGCGATCTGGGGTGGCGCTTTCATCTTCTTGACGATGGCCAGTACGGCAATCGGGTCAGTGGGGGAGATCAGCGCGCCGAACAGCATGCAGTAGACCAGCGGCAACTCCCAGCCCAGCAGCTTGGCGATAAACCAGAAGCCGTAGCCGATGAGGAAGGTGGAGAGCAGGGTGGCAATGATGGCCAGAATGGTGATCTCCCACTTCTGGCTACGCAGCGCCTTGAGGTTGATGCCAAGGCCACCGGCGAACAGCAGGAAGCCCAGAATCCCCTTCAGCAGGAAGTTCTGGAAGTCGATGCTCTCCATGGTCTTGACGGCAAGAGGTTCCAGATTGAACCAACCCAGTTTGCCAAACAGCACCAGCAGTGCGGAGATCAGCATGGAGCCCGCAGTAATGGCGATGGTGGTCTGGATCTTCACAACATACTGGTTGGCAAAGGCGATAAAAATCGCCAACGCTGCCAGAAAACAGAGTGTGTAGTAGACGCTCATAGTTATTTTTTTCTCGTTGGTAGACAGCAAGCACGTATCCCTATGCAGGACGGGCATAGGTTACTCTCGGGCCCTATGTTACTCATTACCCATAAATGAGTATATGGTGGCGCATTTGGACTGATAGACGGCTAGATTTCCATTTTATTTGTTTGCTGTTAGGATGCTATTTACGCAGTTGCATGGATGTAAGAGGAACACGCGGTGTCGAACGTAATGTCGAGCAGAGAGCCGAGCAAGCAGTCGGACGTAACAAAGAAGCTGGAAGCCTGCCTCAGGGAGCGGATCCTGATCATCGACGGGGCCATGGGCACCATGATCCAGGGCTACAAGCTGGGGGAGGCGGATTATCGGGGTGAGCGGTTTGCCGACTGGCATACCGACATCAAGGGCAACAACGATCTGCTGGTGCTGACCCGTCCGGCGGTGATCCGCGAGATCCACGAGCAGTATTGCGCTGCCGGGGCCGACATTCTCGAGACCAACACCTTCAACGCCACTCGCATCGCCATGGCCGATTACGAGATGGAAGAATTCTCGGCCGAGATCAACCGGGAAGCCGCCCGTCTGGCCCGCGCCGTGGCCGACGAGTGGACGGCAAAAGATCCCGCCAAGCCGCGTTTCGTCGCAGGGGTGTTGGGCCCCACCAACCGCACTGCCTCCATCTCGCCGGATGTGAACGATCCCGGCAAGCGCAACGTCACCTATGACCAGCTGGTGGCGGCCTACACCGAATCGACCCACGCCCTGATTGAGGGCGGCGCTGACATCATTCTGATCGAGACCATCTTTGATACCCTCAACGCCAAGGCCGCCGCCTTCGCGGTGGAAGGGGTGTTCGAGGCGCTGGGCTACAGCCTGCCGGTGATGATCTCCGGCACCATTACCGATGCCTCCGGCCGAACCCTCTCCGGCCAGACCACCGAAGCCTTCTACCACTCGCTGCGCCACGTCAAACCGGTGTCGTTCGGTCTCAACTGTGCGTTGGGGCCGGACGAGCTGCGCCAGTATGTGGAGGAGTTGTCTCGCATCAGCGAATCCTGCGTCAGTGCCCACCCCAACGCCGGTCTGCCCAATGCGTTTGGCGAGTACGATCTCGATGCGGGTGAGATGGCTGAGCATATCCGCGAGTGGGCCCAAAGCGGCTTCCTCAACATGGTCGGCGGTTGCTGCGGCACCACCCCGACTCACATTCGCGCCATGGCCGATGCCGTGGCGGGTATCAAGCCGCGCGTGCTGCCCGAGCTGCCGGTGGCCTGCCGCCTGTCGGGCCTCGAGCCGCTGATCATTACCCCTGAATCCATGTTCGTGAACGTAGGGGAGCGCACCAACGTTACCGGTTCGGCCAAGTTCAAGCGGCTGATCAAGGAGGGGCTCTACGACGAGGCGCTCGATGTTGCCAAACAGCAGGTGGAGAACGGCGCCCAGATCATCGATATCAACATGGACGAGGGGATGCTGGACGCCGAAGCGGCCATGGTGCGCTTCCTGAACCTCATCGCCGGTGAGCCGGATATCGCCCGGGTGCCTGTGATGATCGACTCCTCCAAGTGGGAGGTGCTGGAAGCGGGCCTCAAGTGCGTGCAGGGCAAGCCGGTGGTCAACTCCATCTCCATGAAAGAGGGGGAGGAGAAGTTCATTCAGCAGGCGAAACTGCTGCGCCGCTACGGCGCAGCCGTCATCGTGATGGCGTTCGATGAAGCGGGTCAGGCCGATACCCGCGCCCGCAAGTTCGAGATCTGCCAGCGTGCCTACCGGATCCTGGTGGATCAGGTCGGTTTCCCGCCGGAAGACATCATCTTCGACCCCAACATCTTCGCGGTGGCGACCGGCATCGATGAGCACAACAACTACGCGGTGGACTTCATCGAGGCGGTGAAGGACATCAAGACGCACCTGCCCCACGCCATGATCTCCGGCGGCGTCTCCAACGTCTCGTTTTCGTTTCGCGGCAACGAGCCGGTGCGCGAAGCCATTCACGCCGTCTTCCTCTACCACGCCATCAAGAACGGCATGGACATGGGGATCGTCAATGCCGGTCAGCTCGCCATCTATGAAGACATTCCGGCGGAGCTGAAAGAGAAGGTCGAGGCGGTGGTGCTCAACCTCAATGACAACGCCACCGAGGCGCTGCTGGCCATCGCCGAGAAGTATCGCGGTGCCGGCGCTCAGGCTGAGGATCCGCGGGATCAGGAGTGGCGTAGCTGGCTTGTGGGCAAGCGGCTGGAGCACGCGCTGGTCAAGGGGATCACCGACTTTATCGAAGAGGATACCGAAGAGGCACGCGCTGGCGCCGAGAAGCCGCTGCACGTCATCGAAGGGCCGTTGATGGATGGCATGAACGTGGTCGGCGATCTGTTCGGCGCCGGCAAGATGTTCCTGCCGCAGGTGGTGAAATCGGCGCGGGTGATGAAGCGGGCGGTGGCCTATCTGCAGCCCTATATCGAGGCGGAAAAATCGGGCGGCTCCAGCAACGGCAAAATCGTGCTGGCGACCGTGAAAGGGGATGTGCACGACATCGGCAAGAACATCGTCGGGGTGGTGCTGCAGTGCAACAACTTCGAGATTGTCGACCTCGGGGTCATGGTCTCCTGCGAGACGATTCTCAAGACGGCGCGTGAGGTCGGCGCCGATATCATCGGGTTGTCGGGTCTCATCACCCCGTCGCTGGACGAGATGGTGCACGTGGCCAAGGAGATGGAGCGTCAGGGCTTCAAGCTGCCGCTGTTGATCGGCGGTGCCACCACCTCCAAGGCCCACACTGCGGTGAAGATCGAGCAGAACTACTCGGAGCCTGTGGTCTATGTCTCCAACGCCTCCCGCGCGGTGGGGGTGGCCCAGAGCCTGCTCAGCCCGGATCTGAAGGAGGCGTTTGTCGCCCGCATCGACAAGGAGTACGAGATCGCCCGGGATCAGCATGCCCGCAAGCAGCCGCGCTCCCGTCCGGTCAGTCTGGCTCATGCCCGCGCCAACCGGCACCAGCTGGACTGGGTTGGCTACCAGCCGCCGAAGCCCCGCGAGCTCGGGGTGCAGAAATTCGAAAATGTGGCCATTTCGGTGCTGCGCCCCTACATCGACTGGACGCCGTTCTTCCTCAGCTGGGAGCTGGCGGGCAAATTCCCGCGCATCCTCGAGGACGAGATCATCGGCGAGGAGGCGACCAAGCTGTTTGCCGACGCCAACGCCATGCTGGACCAGCTGGAAAAGGATCAGAGCGTGCGCTGCGCCGGGGTGATCGGCCTGTTCCCGGCCAACGCGGTAGGGGACAGCATCGAGGTCTACAGCGACGAGTCGCGCACCGAGGTCATCAAGGTGCTGCACCACCTGCGCCAGCAGAGCGAGAAGCAGGGCTTCCCCAACTACTGTCTGGCGGACTATGTGGCGCCGAAAGAGAGCGGCAAGCCCGACTGGATCGGCGCCTTCGCGGTGACCGGCGGCATCGGTGAGGAGGCCATCGCCAAGGCCTACAAGGCGCAGCACGATGACTACAACGCCATCCTCATTCAGGCGGTGTGCGACCGTCTAGCCGAAGCCTTTGCCGAGTATCTGCACGAGCAGGTGCGCAAGGTTCATTGGGGTTATGCTCCCGACGAGGCCCTCAGCAACGAGGAGTTGATCCGCGAGAACTATCAGGGTATCCGCCCGGCCCCCGGTTATCCGGCCTGCCCGGAGCACACCGAGAAGGGGAGCATCTGGGAGTTGCTGGATGTCGAGCAGGCCATTGGCATGCAGCTCACCGAATCCTACGCCATGTGGCCGGGGGCTGCCGTGTCCGGCTGGTACTTCTCTCATCCCGAGAGCAAATACTTCGCAGTGGCGCAGATCCAGCACGATCAGGTGGAAGATTACGCTGTTCGCAAGGGGATGACGCTGGCAGAGGCCGAGCGCTGGTTGGGGCCAAACCTGAACTGATTTCCGCGTGACATCGGTTGATCTTTAACGAGAAACGGCGGCATCCTTGCACGGGTTGAACAACCTGCGCAGAGCCGCCGTTTAACCTGTTGGTCACAGTGACAGGGTAGAGTGCGGTTTGGCGTGGTTTGTCTTGTTGTCAGGATAAACAATTGGCGTTGTCTTGGCGCTGTGGCACCTTATACTCTCCCGCCCCATCCTGCCCAGGCACAGCCTTCTAGCGGAATTGTCATGAAGATCGCCATTTTATCCCGTGAGCCGAAAAACTACTCCACCCGCCGTCTGGTCGAGGTGGCACAGGCGCGCGGTCATCAGGTAGAGGTGCTCGACACCCTGCGCTGCTATATGAATATCGCTTCCCACAACCCCTCCATTCACTACGAGGGTGGGGAGCTGGGAAGTTATGACGCCGTGATCCCGCGGATCGGGGCCAGCATTACCGCTTACGGCACAGCCGTGCTGCGCCAGTTCGAGATGATGAACACCATGGCCCTCAACAGCTCGGTGGCCATCAGCCGTTCCCGCGACAAGCTGCGGGCGATGCAACTGCTCTCCCGCCACGGCATCGGCCTGCCCATCACCGGCTATGCCCACAGCACCCACGACGTGCCCGACCTCATCACCATGGTGGGCGGGGCGCCGCTGGTGGTGAAGCTGCTGGAGGGAACTCAGGGGATTGGCGTTGTGCTCTGCGAGACCCAGAAAGCCGCCGAGAGTGTGATCGAGGCCTTTATCCAGACCAACAACAACATTCTGGTGCAGGAGTATATCCGCGAGGCCAATGGCGCCGATATCCGCTGTCTGGTGGTCAACGGTAAGGTAGTTGCCGCCATGCGCCGTCAGGCCCAGCCGGGAGAGTTTCGCTCCAACCTGCACCGTGGCGGTACCGCCGAGGCGATCAAGATCACTCCGGAAGAGCGCGCGACCGCGGTACAGGCCGCCAAGATCATGGGGCTGGATGTGGCGGGGGTGGATATCCTGCGTAGCGCCCGTGGCCCGCTGGTGCTGGAGGTCAACTCCTCTCCCGGCCTGCAAGGGGTGGAAGCCGCCTCCGGCAAGGATGTGGCCGGCAAGATCATCGAGTTCCTCGAACTCAAGGCGAGCCGCAAGAACAAACCGGCGGAGTGAGCCTCAGGCTTGCATCTGTCAGATAGAAACAGGGCGCCCTCGGGCGCCTTGTTGCTATCTGGCTGGTGGGTAGCGGTCTTGCCGGGGAGTGTCTGTTGTCTCCTTTCTCCCACTATATTTGAATAGACGGGGGGAAGGGCCAGGGATGAGGGGGCTATGTCTTCGTGGGTTCGCTGGTGATCATCGCCAGCCGGGCGCTAAATACGCCATCCTTCAGCCGGGTATCGATCTTCCAACCGAGTTTCTCGCAGATGCGCTGAATGATGGTGAGGCCACAGCCGTAGCCGAGGATCTGATCCGGCGCCGCTGCCGTCGGATTGCTGATGGTGAGCACCGGGCCACACAGCTCGATGTCGATATGTCCCTCGGCATAGCTCAGGGCATTTTTCAGCAGGTTGCCGAGGGCGATGGCGAGCAGGGAGAGGGGGGCGTTTACTTCGCTGCTCTCGTCCAGATTAAGCCGGATATCGAGGGCCTCCCGCTGCAGCAGCGGGGCGAGGCGGGCCAGCTCCTGACGGATCAGCGGGGTCACCTGTTGCAGCGGTCGCTCCACTGCCTCCTTGCGGCCCAGCAGCAGGAAGGTCTCGGTGAGCAGCGCCATCTCGTCGGCGGCGGCACGGATGCGGGTGGTGGCGCGGGCGGCCGGTGCGGGCAAGTCCGTCACCTTGCCAAGCAGGGCCGCCGAGCCCTGGATCACCATGTTGGGGGTGCGCAGTTCGTGGCTGGCGAAGCGGCTGAACTCCTGCTCGCGAGCGAACACTGCGCTCACCTCCTGCTTGCCGGCCAGCAGCGCCAGCTCGATATCCCGCAGCTCCTGCCAGGGGGCGTCGGGTTCGAAATCCGCCTGATCCGGGGTGAGGTGGGCAACCCTCTGTTGCAGCCGTTGCAGCGGCCCTGTGATATGGCGTACCAGCCAGATACCGAAGCCGAGGCAGCCCAGCAGTAGGGTCACCCCGATCAGCCGGGTCGCCAGATGCAGCTTGTCCTCGTAGGGGTCGAGGTAGTCGTCGGCGTCGTCGTTGAACACCAGATAGAGCAGTCCCTCGCCGGAGGGGTGACGGGCCACCAGAAAGTGTTTGTCCTCCTTGCCCAGCTGGTGCTCGAAAAAGCCGGGGGTCTGGTAGGGCTTCAGCCATTTCGGCAAGCGGCCCGCCTCGGTCCAGTAGCTGGAGAACTGTCTGGGGCTCGGAGCCGCCGCCGCCGGGCCGAGTCGCAGCCAGTCATCGCTGTAGCGGGTCACTTCGGCTTCCAGCCAGTGGCGCAGGCTCAGCTCCTCCATCTTGTCCTCGGCCACCAGCATCAGGCCGGAGAGCAGGATCAGCAGCACCACCCCGGCGCCGCCGAGCGCCATGATCAGGCGGCGGCGCAGGCTCGGCAGGCTCATGCGCTCACCAGTCGATAGCCCTGACCGTGCAGGGTCTCCAGCATGGGAGTGGGGAAGGGCTTGTCGAGCGCGTTGCGCAGGGCGTAGATATGGCTGCGCAGGGCATCGGAGTCGGGCTCCTCATCCCCCCAGACGGTGTCGAGCACCTCCTGACGGCTGACGATGGCGGGGGCGCGGCGGGCCAGCAGGGCGAGGATTTGGAACGGGATCTTGCCGAGTTTGAGGGGCTCACCGGCGCGGGTGGCGCGGCCGCTGGCGACATCGACCGTCAGATCGCCAAAGCTGATGGCCCCCACATCGCCGCGCGGACCGCGCAGGCTCAGGGCTTGCAGCCGTACCTCCAGCTCCTCCATGGCGAACGGCTTGACCAGATAGTCGTCGCCACCGGCCTTGAAGCCCGCCAGCTTGTCCTCCAGGCTGTCGCGGGCGGTGAGAAACAGCACGGGAGTGGCAATCCCCTGCTCGCGCAGGCGCGCCACCGTGCTGAGACCATCGAGGCGCGGCATCATCACATCCATGATGATGACGTCGAAACGCTGCTCCTCCAGCAGTTGCAGCGCCGCCTGACCGTGATAGGCACAATCGAGGCGGTGACCGGCCAGCTCCAGATAATCCATGATGGTTTCCGCCACCTGAGGATTGTCTTCCACTACCAAAATCTTCATGCTTTGCTCTCCTGGTTGGTGAGCGTTTCACGCTCTTTTCACACCGGATTCGGCATCCTGTTTGCCAGTGTAACCCCGAGGATCCCTGATGAAGAAGTCTCTCTGCGCCCTCCTGTTGCTGATCTTGTTGCCACTTGGCACCGCACAGGCGACCGAATTCAAACTGACCGGCCGCACCACCTGGCAGCTTGGCCAGTTGATGGTCAACGGCATGCCGTTCGTGATCGACGACCAGACCCGCTTCAAGGATTGGCTCAACGAGGATGATCTCGGCGGTACCTGGGTCGAGATGAAGGGGGTGGTGGAGAACGGCGTGCGCTATGTGCGCAAGGTCGAAGCCCTCGACGAAGATGACAAGGACGAGATGGATCTGGAGGGGCCGGTCGAAGGGGGGCGGATCTGGGGCTACACCACCTCTGACAACAGTCTGGCGCCGTTCGAAGGGCGCTGGCTCGAGCTGGAGTGCAAGTTTGACGGCATGCGCCTGAGCCGCTGCCGCGAGGATGACTGATCCGATCTCTGCGTTCCGATTAGAAATGCTCCCGAATGAAGCCCATGCTTGTCCAGCATGGGCTTTTTGTTCAGGGACGAACGAAGATGGAACAATCGAGAAAGTGGTGTGCATGGATGCTGGGTGTACCGCTCTGGGCGGCGCAGGCGGGAGCCGACGAATTGTGGCTGGTGGAGCTGGAGCACAGCGACGGCATCCGCCTGCAATTTCAGGGGGCCGAGGTGGAGCAGGGCAGTGCCGCCATCTGGCGGCAGGGGGAGATTTGGCCGCAGCCACTCAAACCCGGCGACCAGCTCGCCCTGCTGGTGGCCGATGGCGTTGCCACCCGGATTGAGCTGCTGGCCGCCAGAGCCCCGCTGGCCAATCAGCCCTGGCAGCGGGCGCAAGATCGCCTGCAATCCTTCGATGACCGGCAGCTCACCCTGGCCACCCTGGGCACTGTGCCACTCAATCCGCAGGTGCGCTGGGTCAACGGTTCGGCCGCCGATCTGCATGCCGGGAGCGAGCTGGTATTGATCCGTTCGGCGGATGGAATATTGCAGGGAATTGAAGTGATCAATCCGGAAGAGTAATTCAGCATCTTCTTATTTAATATGGTTTCACCATATTGTGGCAGCCATTAAATAATGGCTGCCACAATATTTATGATTTATTCCTCAATAAAGTCATCACTCTAATTATTTTCTTATACCACCATTATTTTGTTTGTCATGGATGTTTTTTGGTGGTTTATTTTATTTGTGTCAGGTTTTGTCGGAGTCCATACCTGTCAAATGAAAAAGGATATTTCTACACAATAACAATTATCGTATGTCTGAAAGAGGGATAAATGATGAATAGAATAATTACCGCCAATCTGGCGCTTTTGGCGTCTTCATTGATGCTCGCTCAGGTGCAGGCGGCTGAACCTGTCTACCCTGATCAGGTCAAGTGGGCGGGCCTTGGCACGGGCGTCTGTGCCAGTGGTTACCGTCCTCTGACCCGCGATGAAGCCATGAGTATCAAGGGTAATCTGGTCAGCCGCATGGGGCAGTGGCAGATCACCGGGCTGGCGGATCGCTGGGTGATTATGGGGCCGGGATATAATGGCGAAATCAAACAGGGCACTGCCGGAGAAACCTGGTGTTATCCCAACTCACCGGTTTCCGGAGAAATACCAACACTCTCTGACTGGAATATTCCGGCAGGTGATGAGGTCGATGTGCAATGGCGTCTTGTCCACGACAATGATTATTTTATCAAGCCGGTCAGTTATCTCGCTCATTATTTGGGATACGCCTGGGTGGGTGGAAATCATAGCCCCTATGTCGGGGAAGATATGGATGTTACCCGGGTTGGCGATGGCTGGTTGATAAAGGGAAATAATGACGGCGGCTGCTCCGGATATCGTTGTGGGGAGAAGAGTTCCATCAAGGTAAGCAACTTCTCATATACCCTGGAACCCGACTCCTTCAGCCATGGTCAGGTCACCGAGAGCGGAAAGCAGCTGGTCAAGACCATCACGGCCAATGCGACCAACTACACCGACCTGCCCCAGCAGGTGGTGGTGACCCTGAAGTACGACAAGGCCACCAACTGGTCGAAGACCGACACCTACAGCCTGAGCGAGAAGGTGACCACCAAGAACAAGTTTCAGTGGCCGTTGGTGGGGGAAACCGAACTGGCCATCGAGATCGCTGCGAGCCAGAGCTGGGCCTCCCAGAAAGGGGGCTCGACGACCGAGACCGTCTCGGTTGAAGCACGCCCCACGGTGCCGCCTCACTCCAGCCTGCCGGTGCGGGTTGCCCTATACAAGTCCAACATCTCCTACCCCTACGAGTTCAAGGCCGAGGTCAATTATGACCTGACCATGAAGGGCTTCCTGCGTTGGGGCGGCAATGCCTGGTATACCCATCCGGAGAATCGCCCCACCTGGGAGCACACCTTTGCCGTCGGCCGGTTCCGCGACAAGGCGAGCAGCATCCGCTACCAGTGGGACAAGCGTTATATCCCGGGTGAAGTGAAGTGGTGGGACTGGAACTGGACCATCAGCGAGTATGGTTTGTCGACCATGCAGAATAACCTGGGTCGTGTGCTGCGCCCGATCCGTTCGGCGGTGACCGGTGACTTCTATGCCGAGAGCCAGTTTGCCGGTGATATCGAAATCGGTCAGCCCCAGACCCGTTCCGCGAAGGCTGCCCAGCTGCGCAGTGCCTCTGCCGATGAGGTGGCGCTTACCGGTGTGGATCTGGACAGCGAGGCCCTTGCCAACGAAGGGTTTGGCAATGTATCCCTGACCATAGTGCCGGTTCAATAACCTCACTCGCAGGCCCCTTTCATAGGGGCCTGTTTCTGTTTGCCCTGCGCCCCTCGATTTTCCCTCTTTTTCTCCTCTTGTCCCTGAATGATCACAACAGGAAGCTATGGCGTGCCAAGGTGATGCCAACGCAGGTTTGACCTCTGTTTGGGGTGGCCCCGTGAGCGAGGCATTGTTCACTCATTTGTTGAAAGAGGCGTGTTGGCCAGATTGTTAACGGCTTGTGCTTTAAATTTTCCCCCTTATACTGGCGCCATCTTGTCGGAGTGCTGACCGTCGAACGACGCGAAGCTGAGACCGTTAATTCGGGATCCGTGGAACCTGATCAGGTTAAAACCTGCGAAGGGAACAAGGGTAACTTGCGGGTTACCGCGCCGGAGGAGGAACAAGCCTCTTCCGCTCATCAAAGGGCTCACCCTTGATGGGTCAGGGCGCACAGGAGGGAGTCTGTCCCGTCCGGTTGTCCAGCACGTGGGGCGCCTTGCCCACAGCATGCAGAGAGCGGGAAGCGGCAGAACAGCAGCGCGGAGATCCATCCCGCGCGCACTCCCTCCCGAGATAAACACCCCGCCGCAAGTTCATCTTCTCCTCGAACTCCAGACAAGCAAATACCCATAACTTCAACCAGTTAATGTGAGTTTTGCTATGTCTACTTCCGTATCTGATACCACCAAATCCAGCCGCCGCGAGCAGCGCTCCAGCGCTCAGGCCTTTATCGACAGCCTCAAGGGGATGGCTCATCCCAACTCCCGTCGCATTTTTATCGAAGGCTCCCGCCCCGATATTCGAGTTCCCCTGCGGGAGATCCAGCTGGCCGACACCTTCGTCGGCGGCACCAAAGAAGATCCCAAGTTCGAACCCAACGAACCGATCCCGGTCTACGACACTTCTGGCCGTTACGGGGAGGAGGGGGTCGCCATCGACGTGCGCCGCGGCCTGCCGCGCCTGCGGGAAAACTGGGTGCTGGAGCGCGATGATACCGACGAACTGCCGGGACTCAGCTCTACCTTCACTCAGGAGCGTCTGGCCGACGAAGGGCTGGATCACCTGCGCTTCGAACATCTGCCCAAGCCGCGCCGCGCCAAGCCGGGCTGCCGGGTCACCCAACTGCACTACGCCCGCGCCGGCATCGTCACTCCCGAGATGGAATTTATCGCCATTCGCGAGAACATGGGGCGCGAGCGGGTGCGCTCAGAGCTCTTGCGTACCCAGCATCCGGGCCGCGATTTTGGTGCCCGTTTGCCCCAGAACATCACCCCCGAATTTGTGCGCGATGAGGTGGCCGCCGGTCGCGCCATCATCCCCAGCAATATCAACCACCCGGAAGCGGAGCCGATGATCATCGGCCGCAATTTTCTGGTGAAGATCAACGCCAACATCGGCAACTCGGCGGTCACCTCCAGCATCGAAGAGGAGGTAGAGAAGCTGGTCTGGTCCACCCGCTGGGGCGCCGACACCGTGATGGATCTCTCCACCGGCCGCTACATCCACGAGACCCGCGAGTGGATCCTGCGCAACAGCCCGGTGCCCATCGGTACCGTGCCCATCTATCAGGCGCTGGAAAAGACCAACGGCATCGCCGAAGAGCTCACCTGGGAGCTGTTCCGCGACACCCTGCTGGAGCAGGCCGAGCAGGGGGTGGACTACTTCACCATCCACGCCGGCGTCTTGCTACGCTTCGTGCCGATGACCGCCAAGCGCCTCACCGGCATCGTCTCGCGCGGTGGCAGCATCATGGCCAAGTGGTGCCTCTCCCACCACAAGGAGAACTTCCTTTACCAGCACTTTCGCGAAATCTGCGAGATCTGCGCCGCCTATGACGTGGCCCTGTCGCTGGGCGATGGTCTGCGTCCGGGCTCCGTCTATGACGCCAATGACGAGGCCCAGTTCGCCGAGCTGCGCACCCTGGGCGAGCTCACCAAGATTGCGTGGGAGTACGACGTGCAGGTGATGATCGAGGGGCCGGGTCACGTGCCGATGCACATGATCGAGCGCAACATGACCGAGCAGCTGGAGCACTGCCACGAGGCTCCTTTCTATACGCTGGGCCCGCTCACCACCGACATCGCGCCGGGGTACGACCACTTCACCTCCGGCATCGGCGCCGCGCTCATCGGCTGGTACGGCTGCGCCATGCTCTGCTACGTCACCCCCAAGGAGCATCTGGGGCTGCCCAACAAGGAAGACGTGAAGCAGGGGCTGATTACCTACAAGATCGCCGCTCACGCCGCCGATCTGGCCAAGGGGCATCCGGGTGCCCAGATCCGCGACAACGCCATGTCCAAGGCGCGCTTCGAGTTCCGCTGGGAGGATCAGTTCAATCTGGCGCTGGATCCCGACACCGCTCGCGCCTACCACGACGAAACCCTGCCGCAGGAGTCCGGCAAGGTGGCCCACTTCTGCTCCATGTGCGGGCCCAAATTCTGCTCCATGAAGATCACTCAGGATGTGCGTGACTATGCCGCAAAGCTGGAGGCCGTTGAGATCAAGCTGGTCGGTATGGATGGCCAGCAGGAGCAGGTGGTGGCCGAGGTGGAGAGCGGCATGGCCCGCATGGCCGAAACCTTCAAGGAGACCGGTGGCGAGATCTACCATCAGGCGGCGGCGCTGAAACAGGCCGCAGGGGAGGAGGCGTGAGCAGCGCAAGCGGGGCTGTCAGCCCCGCCGACCTGCCACCTGTGACCGACTCTCGCCCTGTGGTCTGGACCATCGCCGGTTCCGACTCCGGCGGTGGCGCCGGTATTCAGGCCGACTTGCACACATTGCACGACCTCGGCGTGCACGGCTGCTCGGTCATCTCCGCCATTACCGCCCAGAACTCGGTGGCGGTGAAGATGGTCGACCCCGTGCTGATGCAGACCTTCACCGCCCAGATCGACGCCCTCGGTGTCGATCTGCCGCCCGCCGCCATCAAGATTGGCCTGCTGCCGACCCGGCTTCACGTCGAGGTGCTGGCCCGCCGACTGGCGGCCACTCCGGCCCCCTTCGTGGTCTACGACCCGGTGGCCATCGCCAGCACCGGCACCCCGATGGCGGAGCCCAATATGCTGGAGGCGGTGCGTGAGCAGCTGTTGCCACGTTTGTCGCTCATCACCCCCAACGGCCCCGAGCTGGAAGCCCTGACCGGCATTCCCGCGACCAGCCCTGTGTTGGTGCGCTTCGCCGCCCGGCAGCTGCGCGAATTCGGCGCCCGTGCCGTGCTGGTCAAGGGTGGCCATCTGGGCTGGAGCGGCGATCTCTGCCTCGACTACTACCAGGATGAGACCCGCGAATTCTGGCTGGCGGCGCCGCGCCTCGATACCCGCCACGGCCACGGCACCGGTTGCTGTTACGCCAGCGCCATCGCCGCCGTGGTGGCGCAGGATTATCCGGTGGAGGACGCCATCACCCTGGCGCGTGCCTACCTGCAACAGGGGTTGGCGGCGGCGCAGGGGGTGGGGGCAGGCCCGGGCCCCATCGCCCATCTCGGCTGGCCAGCCGATCTTGCCCACTTCCCCCGCGCCGTGTTGGCGGGATCAACCCTCGATCGCCGCTTCGGACTTTATCAGACAGGCAGCGCCCGCCTGCCGGATGGCCCCTTCGCGCCGACCGAACACAACCTCGGCCTCTATCCGGTGGTGGATTCGGTCAAGTGGCTGCGCCGCCTGCTGGGGCAGGGGGTCAAAACCATCCAGCTGCGGATCAAGAATCTGCCTGCCGCAGAGGTAGCACCGGCCATTCGTGATGCGGTAGCGCTCGGTCGCCGCCATGGGGCACGACTCTTTATCAACGACTACTGGCAGCAGGCCATCGAGGCGGGAGCCTGGGGCGTGCATCTGGGGCAGGAGGACATGGAGACCGCCGATCTCGCCGCCATTCAGGCGGCCGGGCTGCGCCTTGGCATCTCAACCCACGGCTACTTCGAGCTGATGCGGGCCCGCGAGCTGGCCCCCTCCTATATGGCGCTGGGTCATATCTTCCCGACCAACACCAAGGCGATGCCTTCGCGCCCGCAGGGGCTGGTGCGGCTGCACCGCTACCGCGCCCTGATGTGCGACTGGCCGACGGTGGCCATCGGCGGCATCAGCGAGGAGCGGGTGGCGGCGGTCAAGGGGAGTGGGGTTGGCAGTATCGCGCTGGTCTCGGCTATCACTGCCAGCGACGACTGGCAGGGGGCGACCGAGCGGCTGCTCGCTGCCGTGGGGGTGGGGGATGAGCCGCGCTCGGCGCAGCTTATGACCGACATGCAGGAGGCGGCCCATGCTCTCTGATGCTGAGTATTTGCGATACGGCCGCCAGCTGATGCTGGCGGAAGTGGGGGAGGCCGGTCAGGCACGGCTCAGGGATAAATCTGTGCTGATCGTCGGCCTCGGCGGGCTCGGCTCGCCGCTGGCCCTCTATTTGGCTGGCGCCGGTGTGGGCACCTTGTGGCTGGCCGATGGCGATACGGTGGATTCCAGCAATCTGCCGCGCCAGATCCTGTTCGATAGCGAGGCAGTCAACCACTCCAAGGCGGAGCTGGCCCGCGAGCGCTTGGCTGCCCACAACCCTCTGGTGGAGCTGATTGCCATCAACCAGCGGCTCGATGCCGCCAGCCTGCCGGAGTTTGTGGCCGAGGTAGATCTGGTGATCGACTGCTGCGACAACCTCGCCACCCGCCAGGCCATCAACGCCGCCTGCGTGGCTCAGGGCAAGCCCTGGATCTCCGCCGCCGCGGTGGGCTGGCAGGGACAGCTTATGGCACGAGTAAACAGCGATCACGCCTGCTACGCCTGCCTCTATCCGCAGGATACGAAAGTCAGTCAGAGCTGCGAGACCAGCGGCGTCACCGGCCCGCTGGTCGGGGTGATGGGCTCTTTGCAGGCGCTGGAGGCACTGAAACTGCTGCTCGGGATGCCAAGCCCGGTCGCTGGCACATTGCGCCGTTTCGATGCCCTGACCCATCAGTGGCAGACCCTCACTCTGGCCCCCGACCCCGATTGCCCGGTCTGCGGGCAGCGCCGATGCCCGACACACGATAAGGAGATCACCCCATGACCCTCACCATTCGACTCAACGATAAAGCCCAGCCGCTGGCGGCAGGGCAGAGCGTGGCCGACCTGCTGGCGGCGCAAGACGTTAATCCACAGGGCGTAGCGGTGGCCCTCAACGGCGCCGTGCTGCCCCGTGGCCGCTGGGCCGAGACCCGTCTCAATGACGGGGACGAACTTCACCTCTTCACCGCCATTGCGGGAGGCTGACCCATGATGCTCACAGTCCCATATTCGAGCGTTCTGCCTTGCGGTGGAACTTCATCTCTTCTTACCACTGTGGCGGGAGGCTGACATGCTCAAGATTGCCGATCACACCTTCTCATCGCGTCTCTTTACCGGCACCGGCAAGTTTGCCCACCCGGATCTGATGGCCGCCGCCATCGAGGCGAGCGGCTCCCAGCTGGTCACCATGGCCATCAAGCGGCTCGAACCGGGCAAGGCCCACGACGATATCCTGAGCCCGCTCCTGAAACTCGGGGTCAAGCTGCTGCCCAACACCTCCGGCGCCAAGACCGCCGCCGAGGCGGTATTTGCCGCCCATCTTGCCCGCGAGGCGCTGGGGACGAACTGGCTCAAGCTGGAGATCCACCCCGATCCCCGTTATCTCTTGCCCGATCCCATCGAGACGCTGAAAGCCGCCGAGCAGCTGGTGAAAGAGGGCTTTGTGGTACTGCCCTACTGCGGCGCCGACCCCGTGCTCTGCAAGCGGCTGGAAGAGGTGGGCTGCGCCGCCGTGATGCCGCTCGGTGCGCCCATCGGTTCCAATCAGGGGCTGGTGACCCGGGAGTTTCTCTCCATCATCGTCGAGCAGGCCAATGTGCCCGTGGTGGTGGATGCGGGGATCGGTGCGCCGAGCCACGCCGCCGCCGCCTTTGAGCTGGGTGCCGACGCCGTGCTGGTCAACACCGCCATCGCGGTGAGCGGCGACCCGGTCGCCATGGGCCGCGCCTTTGCACTCGCCTGCACTGCAGGTCGCAGCGCCTATCAAGCCGGTCTCGGCGCCCGCGCCCTGCAGGCCCAGGCCTCCAGCCCGCTTACCGATTTTCTGGGGGCGTTATGAGTCATGATGCTGGCGCGGGACAATATCCAATCGCCACGCCCTCTTTCTCGGTTTCTCACGAGGCCGATGTGTTTAGCCCCCCTCTCGGCTCTTCACAAAATAAGGGAGAG
>NZ_JBFODN010000103.1:0-1279 GCF_040908345.1 Aeromonas sp. R3-1 | reverse complement strand
ACGAAGGTCGGGTGCGCGCCCTTGAGGCAATGCGCATGGAGCGCAGCCAGCGCCGCGAGCTGCAGGGCAAGGCCAAGCTGCAACTGGACGAGGTCAATCGCTCCGGCAAGCTGGTATTTGAAGCTGAAGGGTTGGGGCTCGACTTTGGTGATCGCACCCTGTTCGAGGGGCTCGATCTGCAAGTGCTGCGTGGCGACAAGATTGCGCTGGTTGGCCCCAACGGATGTGGCAAGTCGACCCTGATCAAGCTGTTGCTGGGTCAGCTTGAGCCAACCCGTGGCACCGTCAAGGGGGGCACCAATCTGGAGGTGGCCTACTTCGATCAGTACCGCGAGCAGCTTGATCCCGAGCAGACGGTGGTGGACAACGTCGGGGAGGGCAAACAGGAGGTGATGGTGCGTGGCCGCTCCCGTCATATCCTCGGTTACCTGCAGGACTTCTTGTTCGAGCCCAAGCGGGCCCGTACGCCGGTCAAGGCGCTCTCTGGTGGCGAGAAGAACCGGCTGCTGCTGGCCAAGCTGTTCCTCAAGCCCAGCAACCTGCTGATCCTCGATGAACCGACCAACGACCTCGACGTCGAGACTCTGGAGCTGCTGGAAGAGCTGCTTTCCGACTACCCCGGTACCCTGCTGCTGGTGAGTCACGATCGTCGCTTCATCGACAACACAGTGACCGGCTGCTGGCTGTTTGAAGGGGATGGCCGCATCAGCGATTACGTGGGCGGTTACGCTGACATGATGGCGACCCGCGAACAGCAGAATGCCCAGCAACAGGCCAGGAGTGCACCGGTCAAGGCCCCGGAGCCGGTCGTTGCCGCCGCGCCAGAAGCGCCGAAGAAAAGCAAGAAGCTCTCCTACAAGCTGCAGCTTGAACTGGAAGGGTTGCCTGCTCGTCTTGAGCAGCTGGAAGCCGAGCTGGATGCGCTGCAAAGCGAGATCAACCAGCCCGGGTTCTTCTCGCTGCCGGCAGATAAAACCCAGCCGAAACTCGATGCGCTCAATGCCGCTGAAGCCGCGCTGGAGCAGGCATTTGCTCGCTGGGAAGAGCTGGAAGGACTCAAAAATCAGGAGTAAGTTCCCTGTAATTAAAACTTAATTCAGTTCAGTGCCTTGTGTCACATAGCCCGGTTAGGGTGGAAGTTTTTGTTTGACCGAGTGCGCTCGCAGGAGTAAAGATGAAAGCGACCGATGCAGAATTGGTCGCTTTTTTTGTTCCACGAAGAGGGTCGTAGATGATGAAGAGACAGAAGCGGGACCGTCTGGAAAGAGCTCGTGCTCGT
>NZ_JBFODN010000102.1:0-5040 GCF_040908345.1 Aeromonas sp. R3-1 | reverse complement strand
GCATCCCGCGGGATGCCCTCTCTGTCTATCCATGTCTGATGGTTGCCGAATACAGGCTGACGCGATTCCCCGTCCCATCGCTGTCGCTCACCGAGTTAGCGGATGGCGGCCCCAGCGGCTACCAGCAGCTCTTTCAAAATGGTGCGATGGCAGCGGGACTCCTGCTTGCAGTAGCAACCCACCGACAGATTGGTGGTGTGTGAGAGGGCGGCCAGCAGCGCCAGATCATGCCTGGCGGCAGGTTGCGCCATCTCGGCCTTGTACTGTTTGCCAAACGCCGCCCACTGGGCGGGCGTCTCGGCTGCCTGCCCCAGCTTCATGGTCTCGCTGCTGGGGGCCAGATTGGGGAACCAGACATCGTACCAATGCTGGCTGGCAAATTCGCTCTTGGGTACGCCGCGGGGTGGGCGGCGCACCGTGCCGATCCGCAGCCCCTCATCGGGCAGGCGCGGGCTGCCAAGGCGAACGATAGCGAGGGCCATGACAGCGGGTTACTTCTCTTCGGCCACTTTCAGCGCCTGCCCGTAGCAGATCACCTGTTTCAGGCAGCCCGGGGTGTCGCTGAACTCGGCGCACTTGTCGATGGTGACGCCGTTGCCGCCCATGTCGGCGGCGCGGCGGCGGGCCAGGGTGCGCGCTTCACCGGCGTTGGGCACCGGCTGGTTGGCATCGGCCTGGCAGGATTCACCCTCGATGGTGCCGAGGTAGAGGTAGTTGAGGTCAGCCAGCTCATCCTGTTCATAGATGCGCACGCTACCGGGTTTGAAGTATTCGTCAAAATTCTCTTTATCCAGATTGCTGTTGAAGGCGTAGTTGGCACAGCCGGAGGCAATCAGGGGCATCATCAGGATCAGGCGTTTCATCGTCTCGTATCTTGTGTCGGTGATGAGGACAGTAGAAATGCGCAGGCGCTCCATGTCGGCATCTTGTTGAATAATGAGGGGGACATTATAGGGGCCAGCCGCCTGCGGCGACCAGCCCCGTTTTGCGCCCGGTTGTCAGGGTGTGAGCCCCATCAGCCTGATATCAAACCGGAGCCAGTCGCTGATAGAGGCTGCGGTAGTAATCATCCCCCAGCAGCTCGTTGTGCGGGGCGCAGAGGCGGATCTGTCCCTCTTCCATCAGGGCAATCCGGTCCATCTGCTCCATCCCCAGCAGGCGGTGGGAGATGAGCAGCAAGGTGCGATCTGCCCCAAGCTTGAACAGCAGATCCATGATCTCCCGCTCGGTCTGACTGTCGAGCCCTTCGGTCGGCTCGTCCAGCAGCCAGAGCGGCGCATCGTGCAGCAGGGCGCGGGCGATGCCGATACGGCGACGCTCACCACCGGAGAGGGGGCGGCCGCCGTCACCGAGCCAGGCGTCGAGGCCCGCCTCATCTTCCAGCAGATTGGCCAGTCCGACCTGGGTCAGCACCGCAATCAGCTGCTCGTCAGAGGCGGTCGGGGCGGCCAGTTTTAGGTTGCCCCGCAAGGTATCGGCAAACAGATGCACCCGCTGGCTCACCACCGAGATGGAGGCGCGCAGCGCCCCTTCGCTGTAGTCGGTGAGCGGCTTGCCACCCAACAGGATCTTGCCAGCCTGCGGGCTCCACTCCCGGGTCAGCAGCCCCATCAGGGTCGATTTGCCGCAGCCGGTCTGGCCCAGCAGCGCCAGCTTCTCACCGGCGTGCAGTTGCAGGGTGCAGCCACGCAGCACCGGCTGGGGGTTGCCGGGGTAGCCAAAATAGAGGTCATTGATCTGCAGCGCACCAACGGTGGCATGGGTCTGCTCGTCGCCCCACACGGGGGCTTTGGCCTCTTGCAGGATCTCGTTCAGGCGGCGTGCCGAGGTGAGGCTGGTGGAGAGGTGCTGGAAAGCCCCCGCCAGCGGCATCAGTGCCTCGAAGCTTGCCAGGGTGGCAAAGACCATCAGTGCTGTGATGGGGTCGGGCGCAGCGCCCGCTACCCCATGACCGGCCAGCCAGAGCATCAGGGTCAGGGTCCAGCCGCTCAGCAGTTGCACCGAGAAGTTGGCCAGCCCGCTCACCTTGGCCATGCGGGCCTGCGCGACGAGCAGTGCCTGTTCGGCTTGTTGCAGCTCAACCAGCGCCTTGGGGGCGGCGGCAAACATCTGCAGCTCGGCCTGACCATCCAGATAGTCCACCATCCGGGTGCGCAAGGTCGATTTTTCGGCAATCAGCGCCTGACCGGGGCGACGGCCGAGGAAGTAGAACACCAGCGGCAGGGCAATCATGCCAAACAGCAGAATGGCCCCCAGGGTGAGGGCGAGACGGCTGTCGAAAAATGACAGGAAGAAGACCAGTCCGGCGGTGCTGAGCAGGGCCGCGCCTATGGGGGTGATCAGCCGCAGGTAGACGTGGTCCATCGCATCGATGTCGGCCACCAGTCGATTGAGCAGATCCGCCTGACGGAAACCGGCCAGGGTACCGGTGGAGAGCGGCGAGAGTTTCTGCCAGAACCAGACCCGCAGTCGGGTCAGTACCCTGAAGGTGGCGTCGTGGCTCACGACCCGCTCACCCCAGCGACCGGCGGTACGGACGATGGAGAAGAAGCGCACCCCGCCTGCAGGGGTCATGTAGTTAAAGGCATGGGTCGTCGCAACTGTCATCCCCGCCACGGCGGCGGCAGAGAGGAACCAGCCGGAGAGGGAGAGCAGCCCCATGCCAGCGGCCAGGGTCACCAGCGCCAGCAGCAAACCAATGGTGAGGCTGAGCCAGTGTTGGCGATAGAGACGCAGAAACGGCAACAGATCACTCATCGAGAGAACCTCCGGAACGTTGGGAGAGCAGGCGGGCAAAAGGCCCATCCGCCTGACTCAATTGTTGGAAGCTGCCTTGCTCCACCAGCTGGCCGTGGGCCAGCACTATTATCTTGTCCATCTTGGTAAGCTGGTCGAGGCGGTGGGTGATCATCAGCAGGGTCTGGCCAGCCATCGCCTGCTCGAGGGTGGTCATGATGGCGCGTTCGGAGTGGCGATCCAGACTGGCGGTCGGTTCGTCGAGCACCATCAGCTGGGTCGATTTGAGCAGGGTTCGCGCCAGTGCGAGGCGCTGGGCCTGACCGACCGAGAGGCCGCCCGCCTGATCGCCGACCGGATAGTCGAGCCCCTTCTCCATGGCAAATTCCCACGCTTGTGCCCGTTTCAGGGCATCTTCCAGCTCGGCATCGCTGGCCGTTGGCTTGGCCAGCAGCAGGTTGTCGCGCAAGGAGGCGTGGAACAGCTGCGGGTTTTGCGAGAGCCAGCCCAGCTGCAGGCGCCACTGGCTCATGTCGAGGGTGGCAAGCTCCTGCCCGTTGACCTTGAGCTCACCGCGATAGGGGGCAAAGCCGAGCAGGGAATTGACTAGCGAGCTCTTGCCGGCGCCGCTGATACCGATGAGGGCGGTACGTGAACCGGCTTCCAGGGTGAAGTCGATGGGGCCGACCAGCACTTTGCCCTCGGCGCTCAGCACTTCAAGCCCTTTGGCTTCTACCTTGACCGGGCTGTCGGCATGGAACGGCGCCGTGCCTGCGGCCGGCTCGCTCACCTCGGCTTCGAGAAATTCAAGCAGTTGCTCGGCAGCGCCGATAGCCTGCGCTTTGGCGTGGTAGTGGGCGCCGAGTTCTCGCAGCGGGGCGTAGAACTCGGGGGCGAGAAACAGCACGAACAGGCCGGTAAAGAGGGTGACTTTGACCCCATAGCTACCAAAGTTCAGATGGTCGATATAAGAGAAGCCGAAGTAGACGGCGACCAGCGCCACTGAAATGGCGGCGAAGAACTCCAGCACGGCGGTGCTCAAAAACGCCAGGCGCAGCACCTCCATGGTGCGTTCGCGAAAATCTTCCGAGGCGTCGCGAATAGCGTCACCTTCTGCCTGGGTACGCATAAAGAGTTGCAGGGTTCGCAGCCCTTTCAGCCGATCGAGGAAGTGGCCGGAGAGACGGGCCAGCGCCTGAAAGTTGCGGCGGTTGGCATCGGCGGCGCCCACACCTACCAGGATCATAAAGATGGGGATGAGGGGCGCAGTGCCGAGCAGGATCAGACCTGCCGCCCAGTTGACCGGGAACACGGCCACCAGAATGACCACCGGAATAAAGATGGCGATGGCCATCTGCGGCAGATAGCGGGAGAAGAAATCCTGCATGTTTTCAATCTGTTCCAGCAGCAGGCTGGCCCAGCTACCGGCCGGACGGCGCTGGATATAAGCAGGGCCGAGACGGCTAAGGCGAGTGAGCAACAGCTGGCGGATGGTCTGGCGCACCGCGCTGCCCGCCTTGAAACTGGCCACTTCGCGGCCATAGGCCAGCGCTGCCTTGCCAAGCGTCACCAGCAGCAGGGTAATAAAGAGCGTGATGGATTGTTCAGGCGTTGAGCCTTCGATGATAAAGCCGTGCAACAGGGTCGCCAGCAGCCAGGCTTGCGCCACCATCAGAATGCCCTGGCCAAGGCCAAAAGCGATGGATATCGTGATCCAGCGGCGACCGTGACTCGATTGCTTGCGCAACCAGCAATAGAGACGTTTTTGCGTTTTTTTATCCATTACCACCATCCTCGCGTCGAGTGGCGCAAGACTATCCTTGCCGTTTGGCCTTGGCAACCTTGTAAATTATCTGTGTTGAAAATGTTTGATTGAAAAAGCAACCGTCTGTTCAATCCTTGTCCGAACAGATTGATTTATTGAAAAAAGTGGCAAAGGCGCCATTGCGCTCGGCGGCAAAATGCATATAGTAGGAGCCCTGACGCGGGTGTAGTTCAATGGTAGAACGGTAGCTTCCCAAGCTGCATACGTGGGTTCGATTCCCATCACCCGCTCCAAATTTCAGATGCCAGGCGGGCATCGTATAATGGCTATTACCTCAGCCTTCCAAGCTGATGATGCGGGTTCGATTCCCGCTGCCCGCTCCAGCTTCAAAACAAAAAGCCCACTCATGCGAGTGGGCTTTTTGTTTTTCATTGTCCCGTCCTAAATATGGTTTACACCTTTCCCCCCAATAAATGGAGAGCCCGATGGGACAAGGTGTGAAACGGACACAGCGCGATTACTCGCTGACTTTTAAACTG
>NZ_JBFODN010000101.1:0-3747 GCF_040908345.1 Aeromonas sp. R3-1 | reverse complement strand
AACACGGTAGGGGTACCGTTTTGTTATCCGGTTTGAAGCCGTATGACCACTCCCTTTTGTGGGCAACTGTCAGGTGAATACCATCTCCATACACTTGTCAGGACACCTCATTAGCCTTTCAACACGTAATTGGGACAGAGCCAATAAAAATGGCGGCCATTGCAACAATGGCCGCCCTGAGGGGCGTATTGACGATCAGCGTCGGCGATAGAGACCCGGCTCCACCTCTTCATAGTGGCTGGTCAGGTATTGATAGAAGGCGAGATGGGAAGGGGAGCTGGGTTTTTTCAGCTCTTCGCTCACCCGATCCGGCTTGGCGATGATGAACTTCGGATTCTGGCGCTGGATATCTGCCAGCACCCGCTCGCGCACGTCATAGGGCGGATTGACGTTGGCAAAGAAGAGATAGGCGGACGCCGGCTGGCGATCGGTCCAGAGATAATATTGCGGCTGGATGCCATCGACCCAGATCTTGTCGCTCGGGACTGTCTCGGCCTTGATGCGATCGACCCGTACCTGCGCGGCCGGATTGAAAGGGCGACCCTTGAGGGTGCCTTCCCAGGCGTTGTTGATCATCAGCAGCAGCATGGCCAGCGTTGCCAGCCAGGGGGTGGCACTGCGCACATCCCAGGCTCGCCAGAGGGGGATGAGGATCAGCACCGGCAGCGCCCACAGCAGGCTGGTACCGAGCACCTCGTTGACCCGCTCGAGGGACCACTCCTTGGTGCTCCAGCCAAAGGCGAGTTGCTGGGCCAGCAGCCAGCTGGCGGTGAGCACCACCAGCGAGATGCAGAGCAGGCCGATCGCATCAGCCTGCTGTTCGCTGCGATCCAGCAATACCGCCAGCGGCAGAACTGCCAGTTGCAGATAGAGCACGTCGTAGTGATCGAACACATGGCCGGAGACCGAGTTGGCGATCAGGGTAAACAGCACCCCAAACAGGGTCGCCAGCAGGGCGGGCAGATACCACTCCTGACGGCGGCTCAGCATCAGAATGATGAAGGCGGGCAGCAGCATGATAAGGCCGGTGCGCAGCAGGCCGACGGCGCCCACCATGGGAGAGAAGCCGTTGCCGTAGCTCCCTTCGAAGAAGATGTCGAAGGCGTAGTATTTGAAGGCCGCAAGCAGATCATGCTGCTGGAAATAGGCGTAAAGCGGGCCGCCAATCAGCGTTAGCCCCAGCAGGCTGGAGATGAGCAGCAAGATGGCGTCACGCCACTTTTCGTGCAGGCACCAGTGGCAGAACAGCACCAGATACCAGGCGCCCCAGAAGGCGCCGTTGTTGGTGCGCATCCAGGCGACGATGGCGAAGGTAAGAGCCGCTACCAGTGCCGGCCACCAGCGAAATCCCTTGTCCAGCAGCAGGGTGATGAAGGCCCACTGGGCGATGAGGGCGAGGTGGAAGGTCCAGTCCTCAGTCATGTTGCCGTAGTAGTAACGGGTGCCGTAGAGAGCCAGCACCGCCAGCATGGCGCCGAGACGCGCCTTGAACGAGAGGCCAAGTTGGGCAAAGGCCTGCCAGCTGGCCAGCAGTCCGAGCCAGCAGAGCACCCACTCCAGCGCCCAGATCCCGACAAAACCACCCATTCGATAGCCCAGCGCGTCGAGGGCGAAGATCATCGGCCCCTTGATGTCGATCATGTCGCGATAGAGCACGCCACCTTCGCTCCACATCTTGCCCATCACCGCGAACAGCGAGGCATCAAAGCCCGGCGCCATGGCGTGGAAGAGCGGGTTGCGCAGACAGAAGAGCAGCGCCAGCAAGGCGGTCAGCAGCACAATGGCTGGCTTGATACCCGGGTTGACGCGAGGGGGAGTGAAACGGATGGAGTGATTCATGAAGTCGCCTGTTCCTGCAGCTGGTCTTTAAAGCGGGCCTATCTTGCCGAGCTAGTGAGTGCGATGCAATGGGGCAGGCCCGTGTGGGGCAAATATTCTCGAAAAAGCCCGGTTCTTGCAGGGAACCGGGCGCTGGCTGCGGCAATATTGGCCGTCAGGGGGATGTGGCAAAGCCATTCCCCCTCTGCATCAATGGATGTACTCAAGCAGGGGCGGCTGCGCTTCCAGCGTGGGCAGGTGACGGGCCCAGCGGATAAAGGCGTCGGCCAGGGTGATGCCGAGCTCCTGATTGTGCTGGGTCAGGGTCCTCGCCAGTGCGGTGTAACCCTCCTTGCCGGAGGCGGTATAGGCGCTCGACACCCCGCGATAGACCTGTTCGGCATTGACCGCTTGCCACTGGCCGGGGGCGGCTTCCCACTCCAGTCGGGTGATGCGCTGGCCCTTGGGCCGATCGGCCTGATAGGTGAATCGCACCCCCGCGGTGTAGGGGAAGCTGCCATTGCCATTGCCGACCACGCCGTTGTTGGTGGCGTTGTCGATGGCATTCTCCAGCGCCTCCGCCAACTCGTGACCGTGCACCCGATAGAGGGTGAGGGGAATGGCAAACGGCAGCAGGCGACCGGCGATATCCGCTTCGCTCAGGGGGCCCGGCTCCAGCGAGCAGCGCACGCCGCCAGCATTGTGCAGGGCAAAGTCCACCTCGCCTACCTGTTCACGGGCGGCGGTCAGCATGGCGCGGGCCACCAGCGGGGCGAGCTGGCTGCCGTGGGGCAGGGTGGCATCCGGCAGCCGCTGATGGGGAAGTGGCGCCGCCAGTCGGGTGACGATGCGCTGGCTCATTGTCTCTATCTCAGGCCGATAGCGTTTGGCCAGATGTTGTTCAAGCTGTGGATCCGGCTCGCAGAAGGTGAGCCCGGCGGGTGGGGTGGAGGCAAATGGCCAGGGCTGCCAGGGGAGCCACTCCAGCTGCCCCTGACTTTGCACGACGCGGCCTGCCTCATCGAAGGTGAGCTCGCAGACACCGAGGCAGAGGGCGCTGTGGCCAGCGTGCAAAATGGCCACCCCGTTGTTCATCAGCGGGTAGGTACCTTCGCTTGGCAGACCCAGCGGCGCGAGATCGCCGAGCAGGCTGTGGGTATGGCCGCCGATGATGAGGCTGAGCTCGGGGAAGCGCTCGGCCAGCAGCTTGTCCTGATCCAGCCCGAGGTGGCTCAGCAGCACGATATGGTGGATCCCTTCGCGCCTGATCTCCCGCAACACTTTAGTGAGGGTCTCGGCGACCGCGTGGAAACGGGTGTGGGGATCCGGGTTGGCGATGGCAGCCATCTGGGCGAGGGTGATGCCGAGCAGCGCAAAGGGAACCCCGTCGATCACCTGGCGATGCCAGGGCTGATGGGCGTCGTAGAGGTGGGGAATATCCCACAGCCCAAGCGGCATGTCGGCAGGCTCCTGACTGTTATCCAGATTGGCGGCCAGCACCGGAAAATCGAGCTGGCGCAAGAACTCCACCAGCGGGCCGTTGCCCAGATCGAATTCGTGGTTGCCAAGTACCATGGCATCGGGGGCCAGCATGGCGAGCAGGTCGGCGTTGGCGCGCCCTTTGAAGCGGTTGAAATAGAGAGAGCCCTGAAAGGAGTCGCCACCGTGCAGAAACAGAAAACGCTGGCCGGCTGCTGCGGCTTGGGCACGCAGTTGGGTCAGTCGGGTCAGGATCCGGGCATAACCGCCGCACTGGGTGCGCCACTGACTTTCACCGACAGGGGAGAAGCTCATTGGCGCGCCATCGAAGTGGGAGTGGCAATCACTGAAATGGGCAAGTTGAACCGTAATACTCATCTCGGTCCTCCTTAGGGGGAAAATGAGCACCGAGTCTACTGCAAAGGGGGGGGAGGATACCAGCCCGGCAGG
>NZ_JBFODN010000100.1:0-1038 GCF_040908345.1 Aeromonas sp. R3-1 | reverse complement strand
CTGCCACCGCCGCTGTTGCTGCCACCGCCGCTGTTGCTGCCACCGCCGCTGTTGCTGCCACCGCCGCTGTTGCTGCCACCGCCGCTGTTGCTGCCTCCGCCGCTGTTGCTGCCTCCGCTACTGTTGCTGCCTCCACCGCTGTCGCCACCACCGCCATCTTTGTTGTGAACGATCAGCTCATTGGCGATGTAGCTGTGGCTGCCATCGAGCAGCAGATTGAAGAGTGCGGTAGTGGGAGATGCCTCGATCCAGCAGAGTGACTCAACCAGCAGTAATTCCGGCTGGGGTTGCAGGGCCAGATTGCCCGTCACCATAACAGGTGCCGGGCGACACATTATCTGCATGCCGGTAAATAGCGGCAGCATCGCCAGTTGCGGGTTTTCGGTTCGGGTCATGGCCGGTGAGATGGCCGCCCAGCCCCGCGTGGTCAGCAGAGGGTGCTCTGCGGTAAAGAACGGGGGCAGATCATTGATCCCGTAGAGTCTGCGCTTGCCTAGTATGACCCGTTCGATCGCCAGGATCCGGTTACTGCCGCCGTGCTGATCCAGCACCCGTTCACCGACCCGCAGCGTCTCTATAGGGCGGGTGGAGCCATCGGCCATCGTGATGCGAGTGCCGGCGATAAAGCAGGACTTGGCATAGGCCTGATTCATTTGCCACTCATTGTGGGCGAAATCATAACTGAACGGGTTTGCAAACAGGGCGAGTGCGATGGCCGAGCCAATAAGCAATCTGCGCTGGCTGGCCTTGAATGGGGGCTGTGACATGGGGACTCCTTGTCCATCTTGATTCACAGGATCCATTATAGAGCGCCCCCTGGCGGTGGTATTTTTGACCATGAACACAATAAACATGATGGAAAAACGATTGGCGTTCGTCACAATAATGCGTAAAATCGCATACTCGATGCTTGTAGCAACGAATCCCGCCTAAAAAGCCAGTTTCATGCCCTTCCCAAGCAGTAAAAGGTAACAGGTGACGCATTTGTGTTCATTTTGTGCCTTGAAAAAGTCTTGTGATGACTGAAAAGTGATAAAT
>NZ_JBFODN010000010.1:0-26241 GCF_040908345.1 Aeromonas sp. R3-1 | reverse complement strand
TCCAGTGGCTACTGCCGCTGTTGCCCGATTTTCGCCGCCAGTGGCCTGGGGTGGATCTGGAGGTGGAGTCAGTGCCGGGCTTTGATGCCATCAATGCCCTGCTCGGCGGCCAGCTTGATCTGCTGCTCACCTCGGACGTACAGGCCCGCGGCGATCTCCACTTCGAGCCGCTGTTTGCCTTCGATCTGACTCTGGTGATGGCGCCGGATCATCCCCTCTGCCACCGGAGCCACATCGAGCCAGGCGATCTGGGGCCGGAGGTGCTGCTGGTCTATCCGGTGGAGCGCAGCCGCATGGATATCTTCAGCCGCTTTTTGCAACCCGCCGGGGTGGAGCCCGCCCGCTGCAAGCCGGTGGACAATACCTCGGTGATGCTGCAGATGGCCGCCGCAGGACTCGGCGTCGCCGCCTTGCCGCGCTGGGCAAGCGACGAATTTGTCAGACAGGGGATGCTCTGCGCCCGCCCCCTCGGCAGTGGTATTCGTCGCCATATGTACGGCGCGGTGCGGGCCGCCGATCGGGATCAAGCCTGCCTGCAGAGCCTGTTCGAGCGCATTCGCCGCAAGATGGAGGGATAGCCCTCCTCAGCGTGGCTGACCGACCTCTGCCAGCAGTGCAGGCAACTGCGCCTTGATAAAGTCGATGAGGGCCCTGACCGCCGGTGACAGACCGCGCCGCGCGGGATAGAGCATCACCAGCTTGCCATCTTTGGGACGCCACTCAGGCAGCAGTTGTTGCAGCCGCCCATCCGCCAGCTCATTGACGCAGGCGTAAAGTGGCAAGCCCACCATCCCGAGCCCCGCCAGCGCCGCCTGTTTGAGGGTTTGCACATTGTCGCTGCGCAGCAGCACATTGACCGCCACCTCCTCACTCTCCCCGCTATCGTGCCGCAGCCGCAACAGATCGGCCTGACGCTCCAGCGAGCTGAAGAGCAGGGCATCCTCTCCTTCCAGCTGGCGTGGATGCGCCAGCGCATTGTGGCGCGAGAGCCACGCCGGGGTCGCCAGCACGCCCCACTGCACCGTGCAGAGCGGTACCTGCACCAGACTGGAGGGGGGCTGCTCGAAGGCCACCCCGCGGATCACTACATCCAGCCCCTCCTCCAACAGATCCACCTGCCGATTGCTGGCTTGCACGGCGAGCCTCACCTTGGGGTATTGCACCATAAAAGCGGGCAGCAAGCGGGCGAGCAGCGCATCGGCGATGGTAATGGGCACGCTGATCCGCACCAGACCGCTCGGCTCCTGCTGCCGTTGCCGCACTGCCGCCTCTCCGGCCTGCGCCTCAGCCAGCATCGCCTGACAGTGGCGATAGAGCACCTCACCGGCATCGGTCAGGCTGAGCTGGCGTGAGGTACGTTGCAGCAGCCGGGTATCCAGCCGCTCCTCCAGCAGCCGGATCCGGCGCGAGATCCGCGACTTGGGCACGCCAAGCGCCCGCGCGGCGGCAGTGAATCCCTGTCGCTGCACCACATGGGTGAAGAGATAGAGATCATTCAAATCAAGTTCCAGTGGTGTCATCGGGCTGCCTTGGTCAGGGTGAGGTGCATCTTTATCGTTCCATCTATGGAACGATAAGAACCTATTCAACCAGATTGTCGCCATTTTTGCAGCCATCATAATAGCCCTGTCCCCATCAGACGGTTGCTGCACGGGCAATCCGACCCACCAGCAAGGGCCGTTTGACTGTTCCGATATCACAAGGAGTTCACCATGAAACTGCGACAAATCTGCTCTGCCACCCTGCTCGGGCTGGCGACCCTGGCCACCACAGTGACGCCGGCCATCGCCGCCGAGGCAGCCAGTCATCAGACCGCATCCCCCAACCGCTATCTGGAGATGCTCTCCCGAGACAATGCGGTACTGCTGCTGGTCGACCATCAGGTCGGCTTGCTGAGCGGCGTGCGCGACACCACGGTGGGCGAGCTCAAGCACAACGTGGTGGCGCTGGCCAACGCCGCCCGCGCCCTCGGCGTGCCGGTGATCGTGACCGCGACCATGCCCGATGGCATGTGGGGCCCCACCATGCCTGAACTGACCAGTGCCCTGCCGGATGTGAAGGTGATCAACCGCACCGTCATTAACGCCTGGGACGATCCTGCCGTGCGCGCCGCCATTGAGAAGACCGGCCGCAAACAGCTGATCATCGCCGGGGTATCCCTCGAGATCTGCGCCAGCTTCCCGGCCCTCTCTGCCAAGGCTGCCGGCTATGATGCCCGGGTGGTGCTCGATGCTTCCGGCACCTTCAACGAAGCCAAGCGCACCACGGGTCTGCAACGCTTGCTGGGGGCCGGTATCCCGGTCACCGACTACGCCTCTGCCGCGGTCGAGATGCTACGCAGCAACGTCGACCCCAAGGCGCACGATGTCTACAGCGCCCTCGACATGCCTTTCGCTACCCTGGTGTGGCAGATGCAAGAAGGTGCCAAGAAGTCGTAACTCGCCCGCCTTCGGTCAGATGACCGAAGGCATCTTTTATCTTCAAGAGGTTATATCGATGACCAGACGCCTGACTCTCTCCGCCCCCGTCAAGAGCCAACCGCTGCACATTGGCAGCGGCTTTGCAGCCAGCCATTTTGGCGAACACTTTTTCAACGGCATGATAGACCCCGTGGTGATGGTGGATCACTTCCAGATGACCGCCCCCACCTTCGAGCCCCACCCCCACGCCGGGATCTCTGCCGTCACCTATCTGTTTGAAGATTCGACGAGCCCCCACGTCAACTACGACTCCCTCGGCAATCAGGGCCCCATCGAACCGGGGGCACTCCACTGGCTGGCGGCCGGGCGCGGGGCTGTGCATACCGAGCAGCCGGAAGGGGAATCGCCCTATGTACACGCCCTGCAGATCTTCGTCAACCTGCCTGCCCGTCAGAAGATGGCGTCGCCTTTTACCGTCCACGCAGACGTAGCCACCATCCCCGAGTTTCATGGCGAAGGGGTGCGAGTACGGGTGGTCGCAGGCCACAGTAACGGGATAACGGCACCACACTCGGCAGAACTGCCCCAACCCTTTACCCTGCTCGATGGCCATTGCGCGCCCGACAGCCGCTTCACCCATCTGCTGGCGGCAGGCTGGAATGCCATGATCTATCCCCTGACCGGATCGCTGACCCTGCAGGCGGAGGGAGAGCGGCACCTCATCCCGGCAGGTCACGGGATGGCAGTCAGCCTCTCTGCCGATGGCGGCGAGGCGGTGGCACTGCAACTTGAGGCCACCGAGCCCTGCCACTTTGTGCTGCTCTCAGGCCAGGCGCTCAATGAACCCCTGGTCAAACATGGCCCCTTCGTCATGAACAGCCACGACGCCATTGCAGATCGGCTGCATGCCTATCAGCGCGGCGAATTTGGTCAGCTCAACGATGAGTGGCTGCGCAACGGCCAATCTCGGCCATGAGCACGCTCGCTGGCCACCAGCCACAATGCACGCGCTGGCCTCTGGTCTTCCTCGCCATTTTCGCCGGTGCCAGCGGCGCTCTCTGCCTTGGCAAAGTGCCCGCCGTGCTCGGCATACTGCGCGGCGAGCTGGGGTTGACACTGGTCGAAGCCAGCTATCTCGCCTCAGCTTTCAATACGCTGGCGATCCTCTTCAGCCTCTTTCTCGGCCTGCTGCTGACCCGCTGGAGTGGGCGGCAAACCGGGGTTGTCGGGCTTTTGGTTATCGTCATAGGCGGGGCGTTGGCACTGCCCGCCACCGAGCTAGCCATGATGCTGCTGTCGCGCATTGTAGAGGGGATTGGCTTTTTGCTGGTCTCGGTGGCCATGCCCGCCTTTATCGTGGCGGTGACCCGGGAGGAGGATAAACGGCTGGCCATAAGCCTGTGGGCAGTCAACCTGCCCCTCGGGGCGGCGGCGGGTATGCTGCTCACCCCTGGCTCACGGCGCAAGGTGGCTGGCGACTGGCCTGGCTGATCCTGATGATCCCGCAACTCTCTGCCCTGCTGCTTCTGCTCGCCAGTCGCTCGGCAGATGGGCTGCGGGTCGGGGGACCCAAAAACGCGGCTAACGCAGGCCGCCCACTGCGCCAGCTCACGGTGCTCCGACAACTGACACTCTGGCGCTACGGGTTGGCGTTCACGCTCTACAGCCTGATGCTCTGGGCGCTCTTTGTCTGGCTGCCAACCATGTTGCAAGGCAGCCCCGGGATTGGCCAAAGCCAGATCGCCCTGCTTTCGGCGCTGGCGGTGGTCGCCAATATACCCGGCAACCTGATGGGGGCATGGCTGCTGCGCCGGGGCGTGGCACGAGATCGGCTCATCAGCTGGGCACTGGGCCTGATGGCGCTGTGTGGCATGCTCGCCTTCTGGCCCGGCCTGTCGCCATGGTGGGCCTATGGGCTCTGCCTCGCCCTCTCCCTGGCGGGCGGTATGGCGCCGCCAGCCATCCTCTCGTCTGCGCAGGGAGTGAGTCAGGGGCCGGTGCAACTGGCCATCGTGCAGGGCTTTTTTGTCCAGCTCGCCAACCTCGGTCAGCTGCTTGGCCCCCTGTTGCTAGCGGCCCTGATGACGGACAGCGGCCATTGGGGAAGCGCTCGCTGGCTCTTTCTGGGCGGCTTGCTGCTGGTCGCGCTGCTCTATGCCGCGGGCCACCTGCCGGGCTCAAGCATGGTTGCAAAACAGGCTCGATCGCATTCGCGGCAAGATGGAAGATGACGAATAGAGAGGGAAACATCACAGTTATCGCAGGGAATACTGGCCGGACAAGAGGCTGTTCAGTATGTTAACTGTTTAATCATGCTTAACGGTAGCCACCATGTCTCAAGTCGATCTCAATCTCTTTCGCGTCCTCGATGCGGTGATCCGCTATGGTGGTGTCACCACGGCCGCCGAGATGATGGAGATGACCCCCTCGGCCATCAGCCAAGCCATCAGCCGCCTGACCAGCCTGGTGGGCGAGCCGCTGTTTGTCCGCCAGGGACGCGGCATCACCCCCACGGCGCGAGCGCTCAGTCTGCACCACGAGATCATGGTGCCGCTGCACGACATGGAGCGCAGCCTGCAGCGCACCGATCTCTTTGATCCCCAGACCAGTCGGCGCACCTTTCGCATCGCGGGGGTGCCCGATATCGATATCTTCTTCCTGCCGGAGCTCAACAACCTGCTGCAGACCCAAGCCCCCAACTGTCAGCTGGAGTGGAACACCCAGGTGCAGGACGAAGCCCTGCGCCAGAACAGCCTCTATCTGCACAGCGTTGATCTGGTGCTGGCCACCAAGCCGATGGCGGAGCAGGGGATCGAAAACGAGCAGATCATGTCCCAGGCCCTGCGCATCGCCTGCCGCAAGGATCACCCCAGGATCCGCCAAGCCCCCGACATGGCCACCTTCTTCAACGAAAAGCACGTGGTATTGCAAACCAGGCGGCTCGACAGCTTGCTGCTCAACACCCTGACCAAGGCGCCGCTGCCGCCGCGCCAGATTGCCTACGAGAGCGACTCCCTGCTCACCGCTCTTCATCTGGTGAGTCGTACCGACTGGCTCTGCGTCGCCAGCCAGTGGCACATGGAGAAGCTGGGGCAGGCGCTGGATCTGGCCAGCTATCCCCTGCCCTGGCTCTCGGAGGATTGCCCCGTCTACATGAGTTGGCACAAGAGCTCCGGTCAGGATACCGGGCTTAATTGGCTCAAAGATCAGGTGCGGGCCGTTAGTTCGTTTTAAGTATGCTTAACAGTCAAGCATGCCCATCTCCTCATCCGGGCTATCGCTCTTCTCGACAAACCGCCTTATGGATAATTCCCCTTCAGGATAATCGGGGGCCTTTTCTCAACCATTAAGGCGCAGCTCATGACGACATCGTCGTGCCGAAGTAGCTGCGCAGCGCCTCCACCACCCGTCGCACCTTCTCCGGGATCTCCCGCTGCGGCGTGATGGCGTGGATCTCCATCGGTGCCACCCGAAAACCGGGCAACAGTTCGAGCAGACGTCCCTGCGCCAGATCCTCGCCAATTTCTCCCTCCGGTTGCAGCGAGATCCCCTGCCCCGCCAGCGCAAACTGGCGCAAGGGCAACACGTTATTGCAGAGCACCTTGGCCTTGAACCTCACTCTATGCTCGCCCCCCTTCTCGTCAAGCAGCAGCAAACCGTTGCCCAGCATGTCGCCGCAGAGCCAGTCGTGGGTGGCCAGATCGGCGGGCATGCGCGGCGTCCCCTTGCGCGCCAGATAGGCGGGAGCGGCGCAGAGCAGCATCCGGGTCTGCCCCAGTTTGCGGGCCACCAGGGTCGAGTCAGGCAAGGTGCCGACCCGCAGCGCCACGTCGATCCGCTCGGCAATCAGATCCCGCTTCTCGTCGTCGGCGATGATCTGGATGGTGAGGCCGGGATGGGCCTGCAACAGCGGCGAGAGGGCCAGAGCCAGCGGCTGGCCCGCCATCCCCACCGGGGCGGTGATCCGCACTTCCCCGAGCAGGGCGTCGCGCACCTCCGAGAGGCGCAGCTCGGTCTCGCTCAGAGTCTGCTGCAACGCCCGGCACCCTTGCCACACCACCTCTCCCGCCTCGGTCAGACTGAGACGACGGGTGGAGCGATGGAGCAAGGGCAGTCCGAGCAGGCTCTCCAGCTGACTGATATGCTGACTGACGGCGGAGGGTGTCATGCCAAGGGATTTGGCCGCCCCTGTCATGCTGCCCGCTTCCACCACGGCGGCGAAGATGGCGTAACGTCTGAGCTGCTCCATTATTAAATCCAGCTTATAAGTGAATGCATTTTTGAGGTGATTATTAAATCATAAATGGCGGCGTAGGATAGCCCCATTCCAACAGTGAAGGAGAGTTCCCCATGAAGATTGCCCTGATCGGTGCCAGCGGTTTTGTCGGTTCAGCCATCCTGAACGAGGCCATCAGCCGCGGCCATCACGTCACCGCCATCGTCCGCGATGTCAGCAAGGTGGCCGCCCATCCGCAGGTCACCGCCGTGGCGGTGGATGCCCAAAACCCGCAGGCATTGACCGAGGTGCTCAAGGGGCACGATCGGGTGATCAGCGCCTACAACCCGGGCTGGACCACACCGGATATCTACGACCAGTACCTCAAGGGCGCCAACGCGATCGTCGCAGCAGCCAAAGCGGCCAACAGCTGGCTGCTGGTAGTAGGTGGCGCCGGCAGTCTGGAGGTTGCCCCCGGCGTGCAACTGGTGGATACCCCTGAGTTTCCGGCCGAGTGGAAACAGGGGGCGCTGGCGGCCCGCGACGGTCTCACCGCCCTGCGTCATGAAACCACCCTCGACTGGCGCTTTGTCTCTCCCCCGGTGTTCCTCGAACCGGGCGAGAAGCGCGGCGGCTATCGGATTGGTGGCGATCAGGTGCTCTTTAGCGGCGAACAGCCTGCCGGGATCACCGCCGGTGATCTGGCTGATGGTGTGCTGAACGAGGTCGAAAAACCGGCTCACCAGCGCCAGCGCTTTACCCTGGGTTACTGAGAGCCAGCAATCGGTTAAGGCCAGAATGCACGGTCACTCACCTACGCACCCGGTCAGGTGAACACCCGCTCAACCAGAAGGGAGGCATCCGCCTCCCTTCTGTTTTGGCCATTTTCTGTTTTGGTCATTTTTGCCGCTGGTAACTTACCTCTGGTTATCACTCTCCCCCTCATCGTTGCCCCTTTACCTCGCAATGGCTGCGCAAAAAACCTTCAGCCCATCAGGCGCCGAATTCCATTTCGAATTTTGTATATAAATAAGAATAATTTGTTGTTTCCGTCTTATAACACCGAACAGTAGCATCCCCTTTATCCCAGATGGCGCCACACTGTCGCGCCATCCCGTTTGCCGCTTATCAGGTCTGCCAACAGCGGAGGCAGTGCAAGAGATGGCGCCAGAGATAACGAAAGAGTGAGGAGGTGCACATGGAACATTCACCACTGCCGATCATCGATCTGGCTGCCCTCAACGGGGAGCCCGAGGTGCGTCGCCCTATGCTGGCCAGGCTGGCCGCGGCCGCCCGCGATGTGGGCTTTTTCTATCTGGTCGGCCACGGCTTGAGCAAGGTTGAGATGCTAGAGACCCTGGCGCTGGCAGAGCGCTTCTTTGCTCTGCCGGAGCAGGAGAAGCTGGCGGTGCAGATGGTCAACAGCCCCCACTTTCGCGGCTACAACCGGGTCGGTGCCGAGCTGACCCGCCAGCGGCCGGATCTGCGAGAGCAGTTCGATATCATGAATGAGGCGCAAGCCCTGCCTGCGGCGCAGATCCGTGAACCCTGGCAGCGGCTGATCGGCCCCAACCAGTGGCCGACTACCTTTCCCGAGATGAAAGGCCATCTGCTGGCGTGGCAGGAGCGGCTGAGCGATATCACCCTCACCCTGCTCGCTGCCTTCGCCGAGGTGCTGGAGCAACCGGCCAACGTGTTTGACGACAGTATTCGCGGCGCCCCCTACCAGCACATGAAGCTGATTCACTACCCGGGGCAAGAGGCGGGTGGCAGCAGTCAGGGGGTCGGCGCCCACAAGGATCCTGGCTACCTGACGCTGGTGATGCAGGACAATCACTCGGGGCTTGAGGTCGAGACGGCCGACGGCTGGATCTCCGCGCCCCCCCTGCCGGGAGCGCTGGTGGTCAATATCGGCGAGCTGCTGGAGCTGGCCTCCAACGGCTATCTCAAGGCGACCCTGCATCGGGTGGTGAGCCCGCCGTCCGGCGTATCGCGCCTCTCCTGCGCCTTCTTTATGGCGGCGCGGCTCGATGCCACAGTGCCCCTGCTCACCCTCTCCCCCGCGCTGGCAGCGCAGGCGCAAGGGCCGGAGAGTGACCCGACCAACCCGCTCTTTAATCAGGTGGGGGAGAACGTGCTGAAAGGGCGGTTGCGCTCCCACCCGGATGTGGCGGCCCGCCACTATGGGGAACCCGCTCGCCTCCCGCGCACTGAAAGCGAAGCGATACCGGCCTGAGCAGCGCAGAGATCCGCTGGCGGGTATATGCATAAGCCACAAGCAGCATGCACATACCCGCGCTAACAAAAACAACAAGCAACGAACAACAAAACAAGTCATGGCCAGAGCCTGGCCATCACGGAGCAACACGATGAAATTCAAGACCATGAGCGTACACAGCGGCCAGCGGATCGACCCCCAGACCGGAGCCCTCACCACCCCGCTCTACCAGAGCAGCACCTTCAGCTACTTCAACGCTCAAGCGGGCAAGGAGCGCTTTGCAGGTCAAGCCCCCGGCTTTATCTACAGCCGCTTTGGCAACCCCACCACCGCCGAGCTGGAGCAGAAACTGGCGGCGCTGGAAGGGGCTGACGAAGCGCTGGTGGTGGCGAGCGGCATGGCGGCAGTGAGCGCCATCATGTATGCCCTGGCCGACAGCGGCGATGAGGTGGCCTATATCGGCCCGCTCTACGGCGGCACCGATGCCTTCTTGAAGCAGACCTTCAGCCGCGCCGGTATCAAGGTCACCGCCTACGAGAGTGACCGGGATCTGCTGGCCAACATCCGCCCCGCCACCAAGGTGGTACTGTTCGAAACCCTGACCAACCCCACCCTCAAGGTGGTGGATCCGCGACTGGTGGTGGAAGCGGCCCGCAAGGTGGGCGCCATCACGGTGTGTGACAACACCTTCCTTACCCCCTACCTGCTGCGCCCGCTGGAGCTCGGGGTCGATGTAGTGATGCACAGCGGCACCAAATATCTGGGCGGCCACGGCGACATCATCGCCGGGGTGGTGGCAGGCTCCCACGCCCTGATGAAGTCGATCCGCACCGTGGCCCTCAAGCATATCGGCTCCCCCATCGGCCCGCAGGAGGCCTACCTGCTGCAGCGCGGGGTCAAGACCCTGCCGCTGCGGATGGATGCCCACCTGCACAATGCCCAGAAAGTGGCCGAGTTTCTGGCGGCACATCCGGCGGTGAAGAAGGTGATCTACCCGGGGCTTGCCAATCATCCGGGCCACGATGCTCTCAGCGCCTTCGCCAGCGGCTTTGGCGGCATGGTGAGTATTGAACTTGAAGGCGGGTTTGAGCGCTGCGCCACCCTGCTCGATAACCTGCAACTGTTCGTGCAGGCGGTGAGTCTGGGGGATCTCGAGAGTCTCGCTTGCCATCCGGCCAGTACCACCCACGCCGCCATGGACGAGGCGAGCCGCCTCGCCGCCGGGGTCAACGACGACCTCATCCGCTTCAGCATCGGGGTGGAAGATGCGGACGACCTGATCGCCGATCTGGCCACCGCGCTGGCGCAGATCTAACCGGGCGCGCTTTTACTCGCCGACAAAACAGCGGCGAGTGAAATGCCCCAAACACAACAACGGCCCATCAAGGGCCGTTGTTGTTTGGTGCGCTATGGAAAGACGGGATTTACTCCTCCCACACCACCACCTGGGATGAGGGCCAGCGATCCCCGACCTGGGCGTACTTTTGCTCCAGCAGGTGACGCTTGATCTTCATGGTGGGGGTCAGCACGCCGTTTTCGATATTCCAGGGGGTTTTCACCACCAGAATGCCGCGAATTTTGGCATGAGATTCCAGCTGATCGTTGACCCGTACCCGCGCCGCTTCCAGTCTGGCGTTGACCTCCTCCCGATTGCCCTTCATGGCACTCTCGGCCAGTTGCACCAGCGCAATGGGCTGGGGCATACCGTAACCAATCACGCAGAGCTGTTCGATGATGGGCTCCTGCCCCAGCAGTCCCTCGATGGGCACCGGCGCCACATACTTGCCCTTGGCGGTCTTGAACACATCCTTCATCCGGCCGGTGATGGTGAGATAACCCTCCTTGTCCAGCTTGCCCATGTCGCCGGTGTGGAGCCACCCCTCGGCATCGATGGCCTCGGCGCTGTGCTCGGGATCCTTGTAGTAACCCAGCATCATCCCTTCGCAGCGGCAGAGGATCTCCCCCTCGTCGGAGATCTTGATGGTCACTCCGATCCCCGCCTTGCCGACGGTGCCGATCTTGTCGGCGCGGAACGGGTAGTTGATGGTGGAGTAGGCGTGGTTCTCGGTCATACCCCAGGCTTCAGTCACCTTGAGGCCGATGCTCAGATACCACTCAAGCAGCGCAGGGGAGACAGGCGCAGAACCGCAGCCCAACACCCGGGCCTGATCCAGTCCCAACCCCTTTTGCAGCTTGCGTTTGATAAGGCCGGAGATAAGCGGGATCTTGAGCAGCAGTTCGAGTTTCTTCTGGGGCAGCTTCTCGTGGATCTTGATGCGGAACATGGCCCACAGCCGTGGTACCGAGATAAAGACGGTGGGACGGCAGCGTTTGACATCTTCGATAAAGGTATCGAGGGATTCGGGGAAGGCGATGGTTGCGCCGCCATAGAGACTGCCGCCGTAGATGTAGACCCGCTCGGTAATGTGGGCCAGCGGCAGGTAGGAGAAGCCCCGATCGGCCTGGCTCAGGCTCACCGTCTCCACCAGCTTCTCGCACGACCAGGCGTAACGCTCGACGCTCAGCATCGCCCCTTTCGGCTTGCCGGTGCTGCCGGAGGTGTAGACCAGACTCAGCAGGGAGTCAGGGGCCTGCACCGGGCTGTCAGGGATCGGCTCATGCGCCTCCAGCAGATCGTCCCACTGGTGGCTGGCCGGCATGGTGTCATAGGGGAAGGCGATGCGCAGCAGATCGGCGGGTACGCCCGCCTCCTGACTCTTCCAGTCATCCAGCTTGCCGACGAAGATCGCCTTGGCTTCGCTGTGGCGCAGCACATATTCGATGGTGTCGACGTTGGCAGTCGGGTAGATGGGCACGCTCACATACTGCCCCATCTGCATCGCCAGATCGGCGATAAACCACTGGGCGCAGTTCTTGGAGAGCAGCGCCACCTTGTCACCCGCCACCAGACCAAGGTGACGCAAGGCCGTCACCATCCGCCGCGCTTCATCGGCCACTTCACCCCAGGTGAAATCGACATATTCGCGGTTGATGGTTTGACGCAGGTAGGTTCGATCAGGACACTGCCGCTCCCAGTGATAGAGCATCTCGAGCGGCAGTTTATTGGCAATACTTGAGGAGGCCATAGTTTAATCCCTGAAACAAAAGGCGAAACTTATTATTAACCTTTCACTAACTTCAGGGGAAGGATAAACTCAAACTTCAGTTTGAATTGTGTATCCGATCAAGCTTCTGCGTCTTGTTGCAAACGACTCCACATCGCCTGCACCAGTTTTTCATCCTCTTCAGAAAGCTCACCTTGCAAGATCGCCTCGTTGAGGCTGCGCAGCACATAGCTCTTGACGTCCCGCACCAGGGTCTTGCCTTCCAGCTCTGCCCGGGCAACGGCCAATGAGATATGACCTCGCAGGTAACCCCCCGCAAACAGCTCATCGTCGGTCGCGGTAGCAACCATGCTGTCGATCAGTCCCAACAACTTGTGCTCAAAATCGTGAATCGTCATGTAACGCAGCCTCATTTGCGGCAAAAAATTCGGGGGTATGGAACCGCAATCCGGTTGATTGCAGCTCTCTGGCGCCAGGCCAGCAGCGTCCTTGGCGTCCTATTCCGGGTTGGCCACCGGGTAGATGACCTGATCCTTGTATCCCGTGGTTATTCGCAGATAACCACGCAACGCCCGGTTTAATTCGGGATCATCGGTGTCCACCAGCAGCGGCCTGCCCGCAAGGGCGGCAAGCTTGGCTTTGGTTGCCAGCACCTGGATATTGTCCAGCCCGACACACCGAATCACCTCAGGACTCAATTGCTGATTTCCGCGCCCGAACAGATGTCCCTGTCCGCCTATCAGGGTAATGATCAGTCGGCAGCGACGGCCGCGGATCCGGGTCAGGATCTCGTCGGCGCTGAGATCCTGCCCGATAAGTCGGCCATTTTCCACCAGATCCACACCGAGCAAAGTATTTTCCAGACCGAGCTCAGCCATACAGGCTGCCACCGTGCTGCCGGAGCCCATCAGATAGAGGGTATCGGGCTCCATCTGCTCCACCACACCGGCGGCGAGATCCGCCAGCACCAGCTCTTCGGACTCCTTGCCCCCCTGCTTGACCGCCTGCACATAACGCAGATCACCGGGCACCTTCAGCTGGCCGTAGTGGCGGGCCCGCACCTTGCCCGCGCGAAACGCCTCCTCGTCGATGTCGCGCACCTCGGCATCGATCAGGCTGAGCAGTTCCCCTGCGATCATCCGCGCCACCACCCGCCCGCTGGCAGCGGGCGTCACCCCGTAGACGCCGGAGTGGATCTTGCACCCCGCGGGAATGCCGAGCACATGGCAGGACTCCCCCACCGCGGCGCAGATATCCCGCGCCGTGCCATCACCACCGGCAAACAGCAGCAGATCGACCCCGGCTTCGCGCATCAACTCGGCGGCGTGGCGGGTATCATCGGCCGAGGTGCTCTCCCCGGCCGGTTGATAGATGACCCGACAGGGCAACCCCAGCTCGCGGGCTACCGTCTCCCCCATCTCTCCCGCCACCGTCAGCAGTTCGAACGGGACATTCAGCTCGCACAGTGGCAACAGAGCTTGCAGCGCCCGCTCCTGCGCTTTGGGCACAGCGCCTCGGGCCAGTGCCTCGGCAACTACACCGTCACTGCCCTTGAGCCCCACTGCACCGCCAATCCCGGCGACCGGATTAATAATGAACCCTAATCGAAACATGCCTGCCTCCCTTGCGATGGCCACCATTTTTATCTTTTCCCCCCTCTGGGACAAGCAGTGGCGCCCCTGCTAGAATGCGCTGCTTCAATTTTCCAACCAATTTTCAACCAAGGTTCAATCATGCTGGAATGGGTTCTTGATCCCTCTGCCTGGGTCGCACTCGCCACCCTTACCCTGCTCGAGATCGTGCTGGGCATCGACAACATCATCTTTATCTCCATCCTGGTAGGTCGCCTGCCGGAGGCGCAGCGTCAAAAAGCGCGTATTCTGGGTCTGGGGCTCGCCATGGGTACCCGGATCCTGCTGCTGCTCTCGCTGGCCTGGGTGATGCGCCTCACCGATCCGCTCTTCACCGTGCTGGGTGAAGCCATCTCCGGCCGCGATCTGATCCTGCTGCTGGGGGGCCTGTTCCTCATCGGCAAGAGTGCCCACGAGATCCACGTCACCCTGGAAGGGGCGGCCGAGCCGGAAAGCGTCAGCAAAGCGGCCTCGGGCTTTATCAGCACCCTGATCCAGATCGCCATCCTCGATATCGTGTTCAGCCTCGACTCTGTGATCACCGCAGTCGGTATGGCCGATCACGTGCCGGTGATGGTGCTGGCCATCATGATCGCCGTCTTCATCATGATGTTTGCCGCCAAATCCATCGGTGATTTCGTCGACAGCCATCCCACCATCAAGATGCTGGCCCTCTCCTTCCTCACCCTGGTGGGCTTCGCCCTGATGGCCGAGGGGATGGACCTGCATATTCCGAAGGGCTACATCTACTTCGCCATGGCCTTCTCGCTGGTGGTGGAGATGATCAACATCCGCCTGCGCAGCCATCACGACAATAACGGGCAAAATAGCGCGCAGTAACCCTGCCCCCACATGCCCTCACGACCCCAGCTGTCGCGATCAAAAAGAGCGCCGATCGGGCGCTCTTTTTTATGGGTAACGAAACGATGAAAGGGTTATTGATCGCTGATGACGATGGCAACCCGGCGGTTGGCTGCCCGGCCCTCTCTGGTCTTGTTATCCGCCAGCGGCATGGTCTCGCCACGGCCATGGATCTCCAGATTGGCTGGCTTCATGCCGACCGAGACCAGCACATCGGCTACCGACTGGGCCCGCTTCAGGGAGAGCTGCTGGTTGTAGCTGCTCTCGCCGGTATTATCGGTGTGCCCATCCACCCGCGCCTTGTCCAACCCTACGCCAAGCAGTGTTTTACCCAGTTTTTCAACGGATTGACGAGTCTGGGGATTGAGCGCCCCCACGTTGTTGGCAAACAGCACCCGGTTGGCCAGATCCAGCGTCCACCCCTCATCGGTCAGATAAAAGCCCTGCTCCTTGAGCACGGCGATTTGCTCCGGGGTCAACCCCTTGGGCGCGCTCTGGCAACCGGCCAGCAGCGACAACATCAACCCCAGCAGGGTCACTTTCAACAGGTGGGTGATCTTCATGGTTTGCTCCTTGTTTATGTTGTTATTCTTGCCAGTCAGGCGATGGTTTGCTGTTCGCTGCGGCGCGCCCGTTTCGCCAGATACATGGCTGCATCAGCCTGATCACACAGCACGCTGGCACTCATGCCCGCCTGATAGACGGCAAAGCCGACACTCACCTCTGCCACCAGCTGACGACCATCACGCAGCGCCACCGGTTCGCTCATCGCCTGCTGGATGCGGCCAATCACCTCTTCCACCTCATGCTGTCGCTGGAGTGGGCCAACCAGCACCGCAAACTCGTCACCACCGAGGCGAAACACCAGATCATCCGGACGCAACTGATGTTGCACCCGTCTTGAGAGCGCGATCAGCACATCGTCACCGGCGTTGTGCCCCAGCGTGTCATTAATTTGCTTGAAGCGATCGCAGTCGAGATAGAGCAGCGCAAACCCCTCTTGCTCGCCGAGGGAGATGGCCTGCGCGAGCCGCGCTTCAAACAGGGCGCGATTGGGCAGTCCGGTGAGGGCATCGTGGGTAGCCTGATGGAGCAGGCTGGCATTTTCGCGGGCCTGCTGGGCCTGCCAGGCTTGCAGCTCGTCCAGCAGGGAGTTGAAGTCATCCCCCAGCTCGTTAATCTCGACGATATCGGCCGGTGGCGCCCGCATCCCCAAGGTGCGTTGTCGACGTACCGAGTGGGCGACAAGTGCCAGTTTGCGCAGCGGTGCGGTGATGGAGACCTGCATCCGGTCGGCCACATAGAGTGCCACCATGGCGCTCAGCATCAGGCAAACTACCATCACCAGCAGCGCCGAGAGCAAAAACAGCAACAGATATTCACCGTGGCCGCGCAGCTCGATGGTGGCGATCTGCTCACCACCCCGCAGCATGGGGAGTTTGACAGGCCCCGGCATCAGCAGTTGGGCCAGATAGTCTTCGAGCGTCACCAGCGGGTTGCTTCTGGGGCGCTCCCAACTGGCGAGCAGCTGGCCATTGGTCAGCACGATAGTGGCTTCGGCCACCTCTTCCTTGGCAACGATGCCGCTAAGTGCCTCGCTCGCCGCCTCCTCATCATGGAACACCACCGCCGCCTCGGCGCTGTAGCTGATGGCGCGGGCTACCAGCTCCAGATTGTGGTCGGCGTAAAAACGCACTACCAGCAGGGCCACCAGTGTAAAAAAGAGTCCCGCCACGCTGACGGCTGTGATGGCGGCCACCAGATGGGTTCGCCCCAGGCTCTGACGCAGGGTCAGACGGCGGGGAGCCGCGCTCACCTGTCGTCTCATGGGACCCCCTTGTCGGCATGGGCCAGCTTGAGCACGGCGGGATGCACCCGCACGCCGCTCAGGGCCAGGGCATCGAGGTTCACTTTAAACCGCACCCGCACGCTGTCCGGCGAGGTCTGCAGGCAGAACACCGAGCTGGTGGAGCAGTCGTGGTTGTATTCGCTGATGCTGAGCACAGGGTGCCCCTGCAGGCGGGCAAACAGCGCAATACGGGTCGGCTCGTCGAGCACTCCCAGATAGAGCACATCGCAGTGATCGCTGATGGCCGGATCGCTCGCCTCGTAACGATGGACCTGCACGGTACGGCCATTGGCCTGACGATCGATGGTAAAGAGGGCGCCGGCATATTCGGTCGGTGCCGCCACGCACATGCGCAGCACCGCAGGCTCGGTGGGCCAGCGGGTGTAACTCATGATATCGAGCACCAGCTCCCTGACCGCCGTCGCCCGGCTCTCTGCGGCCGTTTCCGCCAGCGCGCGGGGCAACAGCAGGCCAAACGCAACCAACAGGAGCGCCAGACGGGCAGTTAAACGGGGGGAAAAGAGTAACAGCATGATCGGGAGGTAGTCACCTTGACAATACCGCTGCTATGGCATTGCGGTTCGGGTAGATGAACCCAGATAGTAAGTTGGCTGACACTGGCCTGACAAGTCTCACCCCGCCATCATCTACCGAGTTCGTGTAAAGAAAACGGAGAGCCCGTCTGGTAACGGGCTCTCTGGTGGCAGGCAACAAGACGGAAATCACTTCTTGCTGATGCCGTATTCTCGCAGCTTGTTGGCGATGGCGGTATGCGACACGCCCAGGCGTTTGGCCAGCTGGCGCGTCGACGGGAAGGCGGGATAGAGCCGGGCCAGCAGCTGGCTCTCGAAGCGCTTCACCGCATCGTCGAGATTCCCCTCAAACCACTCGTCGATCAGCGGCATGGTATCGGCCGCCACCGGCAGATCGATCTGCTCGGGCCCCAGCTCATCCCCTTCCAGCAGGGTCATGGCGCGGTAGAGACAGTTGCGCAGCTGGCGCACGTTGCCCGGCCAGCGATAGGCGGTCAGGTAGTCGGCCATGTTGCGGGTAAAGCGCGGACGGGGTCGCTGCAACTCGCTGGCAAAGCGGGAGACAAACTGCTGGGCCAGCACCATGATGTCTGCCTTGCGCTCGCGCAGGGGTGGCAGCGCCAGACTGAGCACGTTGAGGCGATAGTAGAGATCCTCGCGGAAGCTTCCTTCGTGCACCAGATCCAGCAACTGCTTCTGGGTGGTGCAGATGAAACGCACGTTGACCTTCACCTCCTGCTCGTCACCGACCCGGCGGAATACCCCATCCTGCAACACCCGCAAAAACTTGGTCTGCAGATGGGGAGACATGTCGCCGATCTCGTCCAGCATCAGGGTGCCGCCGCTCGCCAGCTCCAGCACGCCGCGCTTGCCCTCGGTGTTGTTGCCAAAGGCGCCGGGGGCATAACCAAACAGCTCGCTCTCGGCCACGTTATCGGGCATGGCGGCGCAGTTGAGGGCCATAAAGGGGTGGCTGGAGCGCAGGCTGGCCCCGTGACAGGCACGGGCCAGCAGCTCCTTGCCGGTACCGGTCTCACCGACAATCAGCAGCGGCGCGTCCTGCATCGCCAGTTTGCGCGCTTGCGACAGCACCTCTTTCATCTTGGGGCTCTCGGCCTGCAGATGCTCGAAGCCCCCCACTTCCACCGCATGAAGCGCGCTGAAGTGCAGGCCGACCCGACGGGCAGATTTGAGCACCACCACGGCCCCGGCCAGCGCCTGCTTGCCGCGGGCTTCTGCCACGAACAGCGGCATCAGATCTGCCAGATACTCTTCGCCATTGAAACTGAGCTTGCAGGTCTGCGGCTTGATCTCGCTCGCCTCCAGCCAGCGGGTGAAGGAGAAACCCTTGACCAGCGAACCGAGCGCCACGCCGCGTACCTCCTCCACCGGCAAGCCGAGGGTGGTGAGGGCAGACTGGTTGGCCTGGGTCACCTTGCCCTTGCTGTCGAGGGAGAAGACCAGATCCGGCAGCGCCTTGAGCAACGCCTCGATCTCGTGATGCTCTCGCTCGGAAGGCATGTAGGGGATGGTCTTGACGTCGTAGACGCCGGGAATGCGGCGGATCTCCGGCATCAGGTGCTGAAAATCACTGAACTCCAGCTCGGGAAAGTTGAGATAGATGATGCCTGAGGTATCGATTTCGATGCCGCGCAGATCGATATTGTGCTCCACCAGGCGGTCGAGCAGTTCCCGGGTCAGGCCCAGGCGGTCTTCACAGCTGACTTCAAGACGCATTCGGGACACACTTCCTAGCTAACTCTATGAATGAGCGGATAATACAGTCTCGATCCCCCCAGTGCGAGCGCCAGCCCATAAAAATGCGGGCCTGCCCCGCTTTCGCAGGCAGGCCCAGGTCAACCGATGACGCTGGTGTGGGGTGCGATTACCGGAGCAACTGATCGGTGCGCGCCGCCATGATGAAGTCGTTGCGGTGTAATCCGCCGATCTTGTGCGTCCACCAGCTGACGGTCACCTTCCCCCATTCGGTCAGAAATGCAGGAAGGGGGATACTCCGCCTCAACCTGTTCTCAGATTATCTGGGCAATTGGTCTGTACGCGCAGCCATGATGAAGTCGTTGCGGTGTAATCCGCCGATCTTGTGGGTCCACCAGCTGACGGTCACCTTCCCCCACTCGGTCAAAATGGCCGGATGATGGAACTCCGCTTCCGCCAGCTCCCCCAGGCGGTTGGTAAACGCCAGCGCCTCCTTGAAGTTGCGAAATGTAAATTCTCGCCGCAGTTGCAGCGCCCCCTCCTCCACCAGCGGCTGCCAGTCGGGAATAAGCTGCATCAGCTCGCGCAGCTCCTCATCGCTCACCTTGGGGGCATCGGCGCGACACGCTTCACACTGTTGGCTGGCCAGTTCGGACATGGGTTACTCCTGCTTGAATTAATGAAAAATTAATGAAAATGAAATAGGGTTGTTTGCTTTTGGTCAGCTCGCCTGTTTGCCAGCGGGAACCTCAAAACGTGGCGGATAGAGGCCAAGCCGACTGGCCTCGGCCAGAGCAGCCATGATCTGCTCACCGGTCAGCTGGTAGAGATGATCGAGACTCGGCAGCACAAAATAGGTGGGCTGCATGATGTCGATACGATAGGGAGTGCGCAGCACGGTCAACAGATCGAAAGGTTGCAGCAGCGGCTTGCCGGAAAGGGCATAAGCTGTCTCGCCGATGGAGGAGAGAATGCCGCCACCGTAGATACGCAGCCCGTCCGGCGTTGCCAAGAGGCCAAACTCCACGGTGAACCAGTAGAGCCGCGCCAGAAAAACCCGCTGCTCCTTGCGAGCCTGCAGCCCCAACTGACCGTAGAGGTGGGTGAAGTGGGCAAAGGCCGGATTGGTCAGCATGGCGCAGTGGCCGAAGATCTCGTGAAAGATATCGGGCTCTTGCAGGTAGTCGAGCTCATCACGGCGCCGGATAAAGGTGGCTACCGGAAACTGGCGATTGGCCAGCAGGGCGAAGAAGCGATCGAACGAGATAAGCGCAGGCACCGCCGCCACCGACCAGCCGGTCGCAGGCTGCAAGACGGCGTTGATCTCGGCCAGCTGGGGGATGCGATCACGGGGCAGCCCCAGTCTGTCGAGACCGGCCAGATACTCGTCACACCCCTTGCCATCGAGAGCGGCGAACTGACGTTCGATCAGGATCTGCCAGGTGCCGTGCTCTTCGTTGCTGTAGTGGATCACCCCGTCAGCATCCGGCTGGTGGGCGGTGTAAAAGGTTGCCATAGCGGTTCCATCCTCTGGCGCCACATCAAGGCGCCTTGCCGTTTCATCACGATTTCACTGTAACGAAATGGCAACAAAAAAAGCAGCCGACCCATGAGTCGGCTGCCTGAAAGAGTTGTAAACAAATTGTGACAACCCGCTAACCAATCCCCACTACAGCTTGACCATGATATGGCGCGGCACAGTGTAATCCTCCAGCGCATAGAGGGAGAGATCCTTGCCGTAGCCCGACATCTTCATGCCGCCGTGGGGCATCTCGGAGGTGAGCATGAAGTGGGTGTTGATCCAGGTGCAGCCATATTGCAGGTGGCTGGCCACCTTGCTGGCGAGGCTCAGATCTTTGGTCCAGACCGACGAGGCGAGGCCATAGTCCGAGTCGTTGGCCCACTGCACCACCTGCTCGGCATCGTTGAAACGGGTCACCGACACCACGGGGCCAAACACCTCGCGGCGCACGATCTCATCCTCCTGACGGGCCCCGACAATCAGGGTCGGCTCGAAGAAGAAGCCGTTGCCTGGACGGATCTTGCCCCCCGCCGTTACCTCCACATGACCGCTGCTCTGGGCCCGCTCGACAAAGCTGGCGACCCGGTTGCGCTGTCTGTCCGAGATGAGCGGCCCCATCTCGACCCCCTCCTCGTACTGGCTGCCCACCTTGATGGAGGCCACCGCATCGGTCATGGCGGCGACGAACTTGTCGTAGATCTTGCCCTGGGCATAGATACGGCAGGCGGCGGTGCAGTCCTGGCCTGCGTTGTAGAAACCGAAGGTGCGAATGCCTGCCACCACCGCCTCCAGGTCCGCATCGTCGAAGATGATCACCGGCGCCTTGCCCCCCAGTTCAAGGTGGGTGCGCTTCATGGTGCGGGCAGCGCTCTGCAGGATCTTCTGGCCGGTGGCGATGTCACCGGTGAGCGACACCATCCGCACCAGCGGGTGCTCCACCAGCGGCGCCCCTACGCTTTCCCCCCGCCCGCAGATGACGTTGATGACGCCGCGGGGAAAGATCTCGCTGGCCAGTTCGGCAAGACGCAGGGCGGTAAGCGGGGTCTGTTCGGAGGGTTTGAGCACCACCGTATTGCCCGCCGCCAGCACCGGCGCCATCTTCCAGGCCGCCATCATCAGCGGATAGTTCCAGGGGGCGATACTGCCCACAACACCTATGGGATCGCGGCGGATCATGCTGGTGTGCCCCTCGAGATACTCCCCCGCCAGCGGCCCTTGCAGGCAGCGGGCCGCCCCGGCAAAGAAGCGGAAGCAGTCCACCACCGCGGGTAGCTCGTCGTTGAGCACGGCCAGATAGGGTTTGCCGCAGTTGAGGGATTCGAGCGCCGCAAACTCCTCGGCGTGGCGTTCGACGAGATCCGCCAGACGCAGCAGCAGGTTGCTGCGGCTTGCCGGGGTGGTGCGGCTCCACTGGGCGAAGGCGCGCTGGGCACCGTTCACCGCCCGGTTCACCTGTTCGAACGAGGCTTCGGGCACGGCGGCGATCTGTTCGCCGTTGGCCGGGTTGAGAATGGGTTCAGCCTGCCCCTCGCCGGTCACAAACTGGCCATCAATCAAGAGTTGGGTAGAGAGTTTCATGGTTGCATCCTTGCGCACGCGTTGAGTCATCATTTGCCACTGCCAGCGACATCGTGGGTGTCGCGAGTAAGGTAGTAGGCAAGCAAAATGGGGATAGTGGTGAAGGCCACTATGATGAGGGCCACCACGTTGGTGACCGGCCTATCTCGGGGGCGGATCAGCTCCTGATACATCCAGATGGGCAGGGTGGTCTGCTGGCCCGCCGTAAAGGTGGTGACGATCACTTCGTCAAAACTCAGGGCAAAGGCCAGCATGCCCCCCGCCAGCAGCGCAGTGGCCAGATTGGGCAGGATCACGTAGCGCAGGGTCTGGAAGCCGTCGGCCCCGAGATCCATCGACGCCTCGATGAGGCTCTGGTTGGTGCGGCGAAAACGGGCCAGCGCATTGTTGTAGACCACCACCACACAGAAGGTGGCGTGGCCGATAACGATGGTCCAGAAGCTGAACGGGATCTCCATCAAGCCGTAGGCCGAGCGCAGCGCGATACCGGTGACAATACCGGGCAGCGCGATGGGCAGCACCAGCAAGAGCGACACCACCTCCTGACCGAAGAAGCGGCTGCGGGCAATGGCCCCTGCCGCCAAGGTGCCGAGGATCATGGCTGCCAGCGTCGCCAGCCCCGCTACCTCCAGTGACAGCTGGATGGCACGCCACACATCGGGACGATTGAGGGTCACCTCGAACCACTTGAGGGTGAGCCCGGGGGGCGGAAACTGGTAACTCTTGCTCTCGCTGGTGAAGGCGTAGAGGAAGATAAACAGAATGGGAAAGTGCAGGAACAGAAGCCCGCCGATGGCGGCGTACTTGAGCAGGCCCGAAGGGCGCTCTCCCTGACGGCTCACTGAGCTAGCTGACATGAAGGCCTCCTTGCTGCCGGTTCAAATCGATAGGGTCAAAGCGCATCAAAAGCCCCCTGCCGTTTGACGGTCGTCGGTTGATAGCCATGATCAGGCTGGGCACCCGAGGAGATACATGGATGAGTGCAATATGGGCATCAAAGCGCATCAAAGGCTCCTAACCGTTTCGCAATCGCCAGATAGATGGCGATGATAAGGATCGGCACCAGCGAGAAGGCGGCGGCAAAGGGCAGGTTGCCCGCCGTCCCCTGCTGCATGTAGACCACCTGACCGATATACATGGTCGAGTTGCCGATAATGCCGGGGATGATGTAATCACCGAGGGTCAGCGAGAAGGTGAAAATGGAGCCCGCCACCACACCGGGCAACGCCAGCGGCAGGATCAGGTTGCGAAAGGTCTGGGCGGGTGTCGCCCCCAGATCGCTGCTCGCCTCCAAGAGGGATCGCGGAATACGCTCCACCGCCGCCTGAATGGGCAGGATCATGAAGGGCAGCCAGACATAGACGAACACGATAAAGGTGCCGAGCCGCGAGAAGGAGAGCGACGGGCCACCTATCACCGGCAAGGAGAGGATGGCATCGAGCAGCCACTCCAGCCCCATGCTGTCCGCCAGCCAGCTTACTACCCCCTCCTTGGCCAAAATCAGCTTCCAGGCGTAGACCCGCACCAGATAGCTGGACCAGAGCGGCAGCATGATCCCTACATAGAATAGCGCCCGGGTCTTGCCACTTGTGTAGCGCGCCATGTAGTAGGCAACCGGAAAACCGAGCAGGGCGCAGGCCAGGGTCACCAGCAGCGACATGCCGACGGTGCGGCCGATCACATCCAGATTCTCCGGTCGCAGCAGGGCGACGAAGTTTTGCAGCCCCAGCTCGTGGCGCACCTGACCGCTGAACTCGTCCAGCCCGAACAGGGAGTTGGAAAGCAGCATCAGCAAGGAGCCGACATAGATGATGCCGAGCCACATCAGCGGCGGCCCCAGCAGGATCGCCAGCAGCAGGCCGGGCCGACCATAGAGCAGGGTCGAGAGGCGCCGCAGCGGCCTGAAACGGGCAGGTTCGGGCTGATGGTTCATGGCAAGACTCGCACTGTGAGGGGCACTCATGGCTGCGCCCCCTGATGGGCGCCGCTCAGGCGATGGATGGCCTGCTCCGGCCAGCTGAGGCTGACCCTGCTGCCACGGGCCAGACGGGCCTGCCCCTCATTGGGGTGGTTGACGATGATCTCGAGCTGCTCCCCGAGATCAACCCGATAACGGACGAAGGGACCCAGATACTCCACCTCGCGGATCTCTCCCGACCAGCCCGGCGCACCCGCCTCAGCGAGCCGGATCCGCTCCGGGCGCACCATCATCTGGCTGCCGTCGCCGCACAGCCGTCTGGCCTGCTCCCCTTCGAACAGATTGACGGTGCCAACGAAGCGGGCCACAAACGGCGTCGCCGGAGCGTCGTAGATGGTATCGGGGGCGGCAATCTGCTCGATCTTGCCCTGACTGAAGATGCAGATCCGGTCGCTCATTGAGAGCGCCTCCTGCTGATCGTGGGTGACGAAGATAAAGGTGATGCCCAACTGGCGTTGCAACGCCTTGAGCTCAAGCTGCATCTGCTCGCGCAACTTGAGATCGAGGGCCCCCAGCGGCTCGTCCAGCAGCAGGATGCGTGGCTGGTTGATAAGCGCCCGGGCGATGGCGATGCGCTGGCGCTGGCCGCCGGAGAGCTGGCTTGGGCGGCGCTTGCCGACCCCAGGCAGTCGCACCAGCTCCAGCATCTCGTCCACCTTGCGGTAACGCTGTGCCTTGGCGACCCCCTTGAGCATCAGGCCATAGCCGATGTTGTCGCGCACATCCATGTTGGGAAACAGGGCGTAGTCCTGAAACACGGTATTGAGGTTGCGATCGTAGGGGGGCACGGTGGAGCAGGGTTCGCCAAACAGGCGGATCTCCCCGTCGCTCGGGTACTCGAAGCCCGCGATCATCCGCAGGCAGGTGGTCTTGCCGGAACCGCTCGGCCCCAGCAGGGTAAAGAATTCCCCGGAAGGGATCTGGAAAGAGATGTCGTCGACCGCCTTCACCTCGCCATAGTGGCGACTGACCCGGTCAAATTGTACGGCGTTCATGGGGCGTCCTTGTCTGTACTGGGATTGGCCGGACTCCTGTCCGGCCCGCTTGATTATCCGCTCTCGGCAGTCGTGCAGAGGAGGCGCAGCTCCCCTGCCGTTGGCAAGGTGGCAACGGTTCCGACCACCTTGCTCACCCCACCTTAGCGGCCGCCCAGAATGGCGATATAGTCGGAAACCCAGCGGTAATAGGGCACGCAAGTTCCCTGGCTCTTGCACTGGGAGACCGGAGTGCGCCAGAAGCGAACCCGATCGAAGTTGTCGATACCGTTGGTTTTGCACCCGGTCGGGCCCAGCAGGGCATTGCCCTCACAGGCGGCAGGTACCACAGGCACCGAGCCAAACCAGGCGGCGAGATCCCCCTGCAGCTTGTTGCTCAGGGAGTGCTCCAGCCACTTGTAAGCGCAGGTGAGGTTCTTGGCATCGCTGTGCACCATGCTGGTATCGGCCCAACCGGTCACTCCCTCTTTCGGCACAGTGGTGGCGATGGGCTGCTTGTCGGCAATCAGGGCATTGGCCTGGAACGGCCAGGAGCCTGACGCGACCACCCCTTCGTTCTTGAAGTCATCGATTTGAACGAAAGCATCATGCCAGTAGCGTCCCACCAACTGGCGCTGCTTGCGCAGCAGATCGAGGGAGGCCTTGTACTGATCCTCGTTCAGCTCGTAAGGATCCTTGATACCCAGGGCGGGCTGATGAGTCATCAGATAGAGGGCGGCATCGGCGATGTGGATCGGGCCGTCAAAGGCCTGCACCCGCCCCTTGTTGGACTTGCCATCCGCCAGGGTCTGTTCCTCGAATACCACGTTCCAGGAGTCCGGTGCCTTGGGGAACACCTTGGTGTTGTACATCAGGATATTGCCGCCCCACTGGTAGGGCACGCCGTAGTGCTTGCCATCCACAGTGTGCCAGGGGGCATTTTGCAGCCGGGGATCAATCTTGCTGTAGCTCGGGATGAGCGCCAGATTGAGCGCCTGCACCTTGCCACCGGCAATCAGACGCAGACTGGCATCGCCGGAGGCGGTCACCAGATCGAAGCCCCCCTCGTTCATCAACGCCACCATCTCGTCCGAGGTGGCCGCCGTCTTGACGCTCACCTTGCAGCCGGTCTCTTTCTCGAATCCGGTTACCCAGTCGTAGTTCTTGTCGGTCTCGCCACGCTCAACGTAGCCAGCCCAGGCCACGATATTGAGCTGGCCTTCACCCTTGCCGAGCTCGGTCGGGGCAGCCTGGGTCTGGCTTGCCAGCAGCGCCGGAACAAGAGCCAGCATCAGAGGGGTCAATTTCATCATGCACTCCTTGCATTGTGTTGACTTGCATCAGGTGAAGGAACGCCACCATTGGCGTTAACATCCTGTTAACCAGCAATGAGCTTAGGGGAGTGGCAATACGATGAATATTTCAATTTTTGATGGCTCAGGTATCAGCTAAATCGATATCGAGTGCAGATGAATCTGATTTTTGGTGGCTACCCCGCAAGAGATGGCTAGCGAGGGAGCGCCTGACGGGCCCGCAACCGGCTCTGATCCCGCGCAATATCGATAAATTCCCGCGCCGTCCAATCCAGCCGAGAACCACGGCGCCACACCAGCCCGATATCGATGGCGGGAATGGGCTCCTTGATGGGGCGCGCCTCGACCCGCTCCTGCTCCAGCGACC
>NZ_JBFODN010000001.1:0-6781 GCF_040908345.1 Aeromonas sp. R3-1 | reverse complement strand
GGGCGTTTTATTTCGCTGGCGGAGAGCAACGGGCTTATCGATCCGTTGACCGAGGTGATCATCAGCAAATCTCTGAGTGATGGCCATTTATGGGAGGAAACCGGGTTGTCACTCAATCTGTCGATGAACCTCTCTACCACCTCACTCATTGAAGGGGATCTTTGCAACTTATTGATTGATCAGTGCAAGCGCTGGAGTATCAATCCTGAGCTCATCACCCTCGAGGTGACCGAGAGCGCATTCGTGCAGGATCTGGGCAAGTCTCTGGAGGTGCTGACCCGGCTAAGGATGCATGGCTTTGGCCTCTCCATCGATGATTTTGGTACCGGCTACTCCTCGATGCAGCAGCTGGCACTGTTGCCGTTCACCGAACTCAAGCTGGATCGCTCCTTTGTCGATCGCTGCCATGCCGATCCGTCACGTTTGGCTATCATCGAGTCCAGTATCGAGTTGGCCCGCAAGCTGGGGCTGAAGTCGGTGGCGGAAGGGGTAGAGGATGAGGCGACCTGGCGAGTGCTGGCCCAACTCGGTTGCGACCTCTGTCAGGGATTTTTCTCTGCCCGCCCGATGCCGCGCAGTGAATTGGCTAATTGGCACCGGACTTGGCAAGATAGATTGCCTACACTGATATCTATCTGATTCTGTTGGCTGGATCCCTCCGTTTGAACAAGGATGTTCATGAAAATCTCAAGCAAGTTGCTGCTCAGCTTCGGTTTTATCAACCTGCTGATCCTGCTCTCCTCCACGCTGGTCTATTACCGGCTGACCCAGATCAATCAGGCCCAACACACCCTGCTGGAGCAGGCGCTGCCCGCCCTGCAGCGGGATGAAACGAGCCAGAAGGCACTGGTTGCCACCGTTTCTGCCTTGCGTGGCTATCTGATCCTCGGCAAGGATCCGGCTCAGGCTTCCCGTCTCAAGCAGGAGTGGGAGTCGGCCTGGCAGGCCATCGCCCATCAGGCCTTCAGTCCGGCGCTCGCCAAGTCTCTCGAGACCTTCAAAAGCCATCAGGAGAAGGTGTGGACCATCGCCCAGAGTGAAGAGAATCTGCCCGCTCACACTCTGATGCTGCAGGAGGCGGGGCCGTTGGCGGAGGCTGCGCTCGATCAGTTGCAATCCTTTGCCAATGAAGAAGTTGGTACACCGCAGGATCAACTTTCCGGCGATCGCCGCATGCTGCTCAAACAGGTGGGGGATGCCTACAACAGCCTCGCCAACGCCCTCTCTGCCCTGCGGGATTTTCTCATCTCAGGTGACCCCGAATACCGCAGCAAGTATCAGGATTACTACCAGTTTCATCAGCAGCGTGTTGCTGAGGTTAAACAGCAAGCCGCGCTCTTTACCGACACCCAGCAGAGCCTCTGGCAGCTGTTTGAAGAGATGGCGACCCCCTTCTCCGAGTTGGTGGGGCAGGTGATCGAGAAACGCCAGGCGCCGGATTGGGATCAGGCAAACTACCTGATGGCCACCGACATCGAGCCGATGCAGTCCAGCCTCAGCGAGCAGCTGGTCCAGCAGGTGGGGAAAACCCGTGCCGAGGTGGATCAGATTTCGGCGCAGATGACTGGAGCCGGGAGGGCCATCAACCAGACTCTGCTGTTGGCTACCGGCAGTGCCATCGTGCTTGGCATGGTAGTCGCCTGGCTCTTTAGTCGCCGTCTGACCCGTGACATTGCCTGTCTGGTAACCCGGGCGGGGCAGGTTGCGGATGGCCGGCTGGCGGCCGAGCCCTTGCCAATCACAGGGCAGGATGAGTTGGGAGAATTGACCGGCTCCATCAACCGGATGTCTGCCCAGTTACATCATCTGGTCGGGGAGTTGCAGGGGGCTGTGGGGCAGGTCGAGGTGGCCTGTCTCGATGTGGGCAGCACCACCAGAGCCATAGTGGCGGATCTGACGGAGCAGGATCAGCGGGTTGATGCGGTGGCGGCGGCTATCGATCAGATGTCGGTGAGCGCTCGTGATGTGGCCAGTAACATTGCCGGTGTGGCGGATGGTGCCCATCAGGTGCGGCAGCAGACCCGTCAGGGAGAGGCCGCGCTGGCACGAATGAGCGATACCATGCAGCAAATTGCCGCCATGATTGGACAGGCCAACGAAGCCATGGGGCTGCTGGAGCATCAGAGTGAACAAGTGGGGCAGATCACCGAGGTGATCGCCACTATAGCCGAGCAGACCAATCTGCTGGCACTCAATGCGGCGATAGAAGCGGCGCGGGCAGGCGAGCAGGGGCGCGGTTTTGCGGTGGTGGCCGACGAGGTGCGCCAGCTGGCGACCCGCACCCATCAATCAACCGCCGAGATCAGCCAGACTATTGCGGCCATCTCCCAGCAGACTCGCCAGACGGTGAGTACCGTCAGCAGCGGTACCCGGTTGGTGGAGCAAGGGCGGGATGCTGTTGGATTGGTGACAGATACCCTGAGTGCCATGAACCAGCTGGTACAGTCGCTGTCGGGCCAGCTGGAGGCCATTTCGGTGGCAACCGAGCAGCAGTCGCGGGTGGCCGCCGAGGTATCCGGGACGGTCGACGACATTGCCGCGCTCAGTCGGCAATCTTGTCAGCGTAGTCAGCAGGGGGAGGAGATCGTAGCCAGACTGGCTGGTGATACCGGCAAGCTGAAGGCGGTCATCGCCCGCTTTGATCTTGATGCGTGAGATGGCGGGATTATCCCGCCATTGCTATTGCCATTCACCGGGCCGTCTGGCCCGTGAGTTTAGTCCAGACGTCTGAAGGTGTGGTTGTCGAAGCTGCTGGTGGTCTCCCGGTTGAGCAAGCTGACCAGCAAAATTGCCCGTTTCTCTCCATCCGGCTCCATATAGATGGCTTCGAAGCCGGCAAGCGGCCCCTCTTCAATCAGCACCTTGTCGCCCGAGCAGGGCAGGCTGGCGTAGCTGGCTCTCGCCTCGTCGCTGTCATCGCGACTCATCAGCTGATAGACCAGCTTGCTGCTGATGGGGGTCCATTCACTGCCAAAGTGGATGATCCGGCTGATGCCGCGGGTCGATTTCAGGGTGACCGGTGTCACCTCTTCCAAATCAACGAAGATAAACAGATAGTTGGGGAACATGGGTTCCCGTACCGGAACTCGCTTGCCCCGGCGCAGCTTCTCGATCTCCACCATGGGGTAATAGGATTCGATACCCTGGGCATCGAGGTGGGCGCGGGCGCGGGCCTCTTCTTTTGGCTTGCAGTAGGCCAGATACCATTTTTTCATGTTATGAGTATGTTCGTGTTGCCGTGCTCGCGGATATGATAGCGGCGCCAATAAAAAAGGCCACGCATTGCGTGGCCTTTTTTGCCGAGTGAGCAATTACCAACCTTTTACCAGGCCGCCTTTGAACAGCTCGAGACCTTTCTTGTAGACATCATCGGTCTGGAAAGCTTGTACGAACTGTTTGACCTTCTCGTCATCCTTGTTGTTGTCGCGGGCGACGATCAGGTTGACGTAGGGGGACTCTTTGTCCTCAACAAACAGGCCGTTCTCGGTCGGGGTCAGACCAATCTGACCGGCGAAGGTGTTGTTGATGATGGCTAAGTCCACGTCTTCCAGCGAGCGCGGCAGTTGGGCTGCTTCCAGCTCGACAATCTTGAAGTTGCGCGGGTTGCTGGCGATATCCAGCACGGTGGCTTCCAGACCGGCGCCATCCTTCAGGGTGATCAGGCCCTGTTTGGCCAGCAGGATCAGGGAGCGACCCAGGTTGGTCGGATCGTTCGGTACCGCGATCTGAGCGCCATCTTGCAGCTCGCTCAGCGCCTTGATCTTCTTGGAGTAACCGGCAATCGGGTAGACGAAGGTGTTGCCAACCGGCACCAGCTTGAAGCCGCGATCACGTACTTGCGCATCCAGATAGGGTTTGTGCTGGAAAGCGTTGACGTCGATGCTGCCATCGTTCAGCGCCACGTTCGGGGTGACGTAGTCGGAGAAGTTGACCACCTCGACTGTCAGACCGTATTTCTCTTTGGCGACCTTGGCAGCCACTTCAACCAGTTCGGTCTCGGGGCCGGCAATAGCGCCCACTTTCAGAACCTTGCTCTCTTCTTTTTGACCGCAACCGGCCAGAACCAGACCAGCCAGCAGGGCAGCCGCAACGGATTTGATGCCAAATTTCATAAAACCTCCTGTCAGAAATCGACGATTAACGATGATCACATTTGTTGACCAGGCGCTCACCCGCGCTCTGGATAAGTTGAACCAGTACTACCAGGATAACCACGGTCACCAGCATGACGGTCGGGTCAAAGCGCTGATAACCATAACGAATACCCACATCCCCCAGACCACCGCCACCGATGGCCCCGGCCATGGCCGAGTAGTTCACCAGAGTGACGAGGGTAATGGTGACACTGTTGAGGATGCCGGGCAGGGCCTCGGGCAGCAGCACCTTGGTGATGATTTGCAACGGCTTGGCGCCCATCGCCTTGGCCGCTTCCAGCAGGCCGTCCGGCACCTCCATCAGGGCCCCTTCCACCAGACGGGCGATGAAAGGGATGCAGCCGACAGTCAGCGGCACGATGGCGGCGATGGTGCCGATACTGGTGCCGACAATCAGCCGGGTTAGCGGAATGATGGCGACCAGCAGGATGATAAAGGGCACCGAGCGACCCACGTTGACCACCATACCCAGAGTACGGTTGAGCAAGGGGTTGGCCAGGATCTGGCCCGCCTTGGTCACATGCAGTGCCACGCCGAGCGGCAGACCCAGCAGGCAGCCGAACAGGGCGGAGGCAAACACCATGATCAGGGTGTCGCCCAGGGCCGTGATGAGCAGATTAATCATGGCTTCGGACATAACCCATTACCTCCAGCTGAATGTGGTTGTCGATAAGGAACTGCTGGGTGGCCTCGCACTGGGCTTCATCCCCGAACAGCTCGGCCAGCAGGAAACCGAATTTGACGCCACCGGCGTATTCGATGTCTGCGCTCAGAATGCTGATGTCGATATTGAAACGGCGGCTCGCCTCGGAGATCAGCGGTGTATCGACCGTGCTGCCGGTAAAGCCGAGCTTCACCAGCGGGTAGCTGCCCGGCACCCGCTCGCTGCTCATCCGATCCTGATACTCCTGCGGTACCTCCAGATGGATGGTGGAGTGGATGAAGTCACGCGCCAGCTGTGTTTTGGCATTACTGAAGAACCAGGCCACTTCGCCCTGTTCGATCAGACGGCCGTCGCTGATGATGGCCACTTCGTCACAGATCCCTTTCACCACATCCATCTCGTGGGTAATGAGCAGGATGGTGAGCCCCAGCTTGACGTTGATCTCCTTGAGCAGGGTCAGGATCGAGCGGGTGGTCTGCGGGTCGAGGGCCGAGGTGGCCTCGTCACAGAGCAGTACCTTGGGGGCCGGTGCCAGTGCGCGGGCAATGGCGACGCGCTGTTTCTGACCGCCGGAAAGCTCGGACGGATAGGCATGGGCACGGGCTTCCAGCCCGACCAGTGCCAACAGCTCGGCAACCCGTTGCTGGATCTTCTCTTTGCTCCAGCCTGCCAGCTCCAGCGGAAAGGCGATGTTGGCAAACACGGTGCGGGAGGCAAGCAGGTTGAAGTGCTGGAAAATCATCCCGATCTGGCGTCGAGCTAGGGTCAGATCCCGTTCGCTCAGGGCGACCAGATCCTGGCCATCAACGATGACTTGACCCTCTGTCGGGCGCTCCAGCAGGTTGACACAACGAATGAGGGTACTCTTGCCGGCACCGGAGGCACCGATCACCCCGAAGATTTTGCCTTGGGGTACATGCAGACTCACATCACGCAGGGCGTGCACGGCGTCACTGCCTGTACCGTAGACTTTGTTGAGACCGATCAACTTAATCATGGATTCTTCCGTGCTAACAGCCTTAAAGCACAGGGCGCTACAGGCGGGGAAATTGGGCAGAGGTTCCACTGGGTTACTCTGTCATCATGGAGGATGATGCTAAGATGTCTGGATGGCTATGTCAACGCATGTTTTTACGTCTAGACGTCTAAAAAAGTGATAAGGATTTCTGTCAGGCGGATAACGATCAGGATGGTATTGTTGCTCTTCCAGATCCTGTTTCGTCCCTACGGGATATGACCGAATTAAAGATGGTTTATATCGGGTATATGCTGGTTTTATTAGTGTGCCAGCCCGTTTCTGTTCACATCTGCTGTCGAGCTTAATGCTCCTCCATCGTTACACAAATTGCTGCACAAAGCGTTCCCTATTCTCGACCGGATCACCTGACCGTCACTTTGTCGGCGTCAACCTTGATGCAGCGCAAGGGGGGCTCGGATAGGGATTGGGTCGGTGGCGCCGGTTTTTTATACTGATGTTGTCGACAAACATGGAGGGCAGTGCGATGAGATTCCAACAGATCAAAGAGTTGCTGCACTATCTTGAGCAGGTTCATCACCAGCTCGGACTCTGTTACGGGCGTTTGACCAGTCAGGTGGACAGCGAACGCAGCCGGATGTTGCTGGTCTATCTGCAAGGGCGTGAGGATGCGGCCAGTGCCCATCTGCACGAATATACCGCTCAGCTGGGAGATGCGGTCAGGGAGACCTGGCTGAACCAGAGTTTCAGCGAGGATATGCTGCCTGCCATTACCCGCTTCGAGCTGCCGGCATCAGTCCAGACTCAGGATATCGTCACTCAGGTATGCCGCTGGGAAGAGCAGCTGGTGGGCGAGCTGAGTCATCTGGCCCGGGAGTGCCCGACACCGGCCACCACCGCCTTGCTCGAGAATCTGGCCAGGCTGGAGCAGACCCGCTTGACCCGACTGGTGCACGGGGTGCATCGACTCGACGACATGTAGCGGGT